>JAHJRE010000150.1 GCA_018831055.1 Bacteroidota bacterium | reverse complement strand
TATTTCCTGTATCTTCGTGATAAAGAACTCCAAGGGTACTCACAACAACTTCTTTGGCAGCTATTCCTGCAACAAGGCTCACATTCATTTTCCAGTTGAATCCCAATGGAGACAAAACAGGATCCAACGCTTTTCCAATCCTTCCGATGAAAGATGATTCCTGAAGCCTTGAAACCTTTTCAGACATGATGCTGTCAATTTTTTGGTTCATTTCGACGGACAAATCAAGCCCTAAATATGAATATTGCTGGGATTTACCTATTTGTGATTCATAATAATTTCTGACCTCTGTGACCTGATTGTCATAAGACTCCCGCAAAGAATTATTTCTGGGGAAATAGCCCAGTGCCCAGATAATAATAGATGCAAAAAGAATTACACCTCCCATTTTTTTCAGATACTGCTCTCCACGAAACCATGTATGTCTGATGGTTGTTTTCAGGGTAGGCATCCTATACGGAGGCAATTCCATAACAAAAGGCATTTCTTTGGCACGGAACATGGTCCGTTTGAAAACCAAAGCCATGAAAGCTGCCATGGCAATACCGAACAGATAAATGCCGAAAAGAATAAGTCCCTGTTGTTTTTCGAAGAAAGCACTAATAAGTAATATATAAACCGGATACCGTGCACTGCATGACATGAACGGATTGATCAGCATAGTCACAAGCCGGTCATTTCTACTCTCAATGGTGCGGGTAGCCAAAATAGCCGGAACATTACAACCGAATCCCATCAGTAAGGGAATGAAAGATTTACCATGAAGCCCGATATTGTGCATTAACTTGTCTAAAATGAAAGCTACCCTGGCCATGTATCCCGTATCCTCCATAAGGGAAATGAACAGAAACAATATGAGTATGTTAGGAAGAAAGACTATCACACCACCTACCCCGCCTACAATCCCATCTACAAGAAGATCCTTGACAACCCCATCTGCAAGGTTTGCTGAAATGAATGCCCCCAGGAAGCCTACAAAACTTTCAATCCAGTCCATAGGATACTGCCCGACAATAAATGTTGTTTCAAACATCAACCACATAAAAAACAGAAAGATAGGGTAACTGAGCCATTTGCTGGTAAGAAATCTGTCAAAACGTTGCTCCCTTGTCTTAATCTCCTGTTTGTTCGGGGTATAGGTTTCTTTTAATGCACCCGAAATAAAGCCGTATTTGGCATCAGCAATCAATGTTGATGTTTCTTCATTATATTGTTGCTCAAGCTTGCGTATTTCATTTTTAACAATGCTGTTTATTTCAGGGTAATTTTCAAATTTGGAGAGGCTGAAATTGGTTGACTTATCTTCTTCAAGCAGCTTAATGGCGTAATAACGCGAGGAAACTCTATCGGTAAAAGCATGACTTTTCCATAATGCATCCTGGATCTTTCTAAGGGAATTTTCCATATCAAAGCCATAATTGATATGGATATGCCTGACATCGGGATCCTGATCTTCATATACTTGAATGACTTTACGGAACAATTCCCTGTATCCTTTACTCTTATTGCTGATGGTAGGGATAATTGGAATTCCGAGCATTTTGCCCAACGAAACAAAATCAAAGTCATCCCCCTTTTTTTCAAGTTCATCATACATGTTAAGGGCGATAACAACCCGAATGTCCATGTCGATCAACTGCGTAGTGAGGAAAAGGTTTCTTTCAAGGTTGGATGCATCTATAACATTAACGACGATATCTGGTATTTCACTGAAAATGTGTTTTCTGACATAGAGCTCTTCCGGAGAGTAGTCCGTAAGAGAATAGGTTCCCGGTAAATCGGTAATATTGAATGTGTAACCATCCATTTTAAACCGGGCCATCTTGGCATCTACTGTAACTCCACCATAATTGCCGACATGTTCCCTGGATTTTGAAACCAGGTTGAATAGTGTAGTTTTTCCCGAATTCGGATTGCCAACCAGAGCTATATCAATGGTTTTTTCTTTTTCCCTTACTTTTTTCCTGAGACCATTGGAAAGTAGGATACCATTGAATAAGCCGGTTTTATCTTCCTTTATTGAATCATCGCTGGTAACAACTTCAATGAGTGCAGCTTCACTTCTACGGAGGGATACTTCATAATTCATTAGCCTGTATTCCACGGGGTCCTTGAGTGGAGCGGACTTAATGACGGTTACTTCCTTTCCTTTGACAAAGCCCATTTCCATGATCCTCCTCCGAAAGGCGCCTCTACCTCTGACTTTGGTAATGATGCCTTTTTCGCCTTCTTTCAGCTCACGGAGAGTGGTCATTTAGTTGTTATTTAGATTAAATAAGCGTTACAAATTTATGAATCTTTTGTTAAGTTTTGAATTCGCAGGGGAAAAAGTGAGAAGAAAGAATAAAGAGGGGAGAAGGGAGAAGGGAGAGGGGAGAGGGGAGAGGGGAGAAGGGAGGGGGTTACAAGTTGCAGGTTCCAGGGGGCAAAGTGCAGGGAGCAAGGTGAGGGTCCAAGGTTACGGTTGGCTACTTGAGGCCTGAATCCTGATACCTGAAACCTGTAACCTGTAACAATCACATTATCTGCCTCTTATCGGTTCAATCGATAAATAAAATTTTGTGTATCGCTTTCTGCAGCAGGATGGATTTATAGCCCCAGTTTCTGGCAAAGAGTTCTTTACAGCTCTTTACAGCATTTTGTTTTGCGTTAAGGGTATTTTTTTGATATAGCATCACGAAATCTTTCAGATCCTGGTAGATATCGGCAAGGAGTTCAGGGATGGATCCCTTGGTTATTTCCGTATCAATGAAGGTTGAATCATCTATAAACCAGAAGAAGTCTTTATCAACAAATTTGTCCCGCATATCGTTGAAAATAATTTCCCAGTTTTCTTCGGTAACAAATCTTTCATCGGCATCGGGGTTTTCGGGTTCCACTTCAGGGAGCAGAGCTCCTTTCAGATAAATCAGAGGTGCAATCTTTTGAAGATATTCCAGGATATCGTCCAATTTGTATTTATGAGCTTTTTCAACGAACAAACAGTAATCGTTTGCTACTGTGAGGAATTCAATAACGGTCCGATTAAATATAGGGTCCTGGGTCAAGTCTTCCATATTTCTTTCCATGATGGTTTTTTTTTGCAAAGATCGATATTTTCCTTTCAGACAAGAAGCCTTCACCCAAGATGTTCACATGGTTTAGTAGAACGAGGGTATGGAAGGAGCATTGGAATAAAACCCATGTATGCTTTTCTCCGGGATACCGGATAGGGAAAAATCAGTTTCTGAAGCTCCAGGTGGCGCAACCGGGAAATAAGAGATCTGGATTTGTAACGTGTTAAATACAAGGTTTTCGTTTCTGATTCTAAGCCCAACTCCCAATCCAACATATACAGGATTATCGAATAGAGGCTTATTTTCTGTGGATAATATTCCACAATTAACGAATCCATATACGGCTGTAGAAAATCCATAGAAAAACCATGGGGTAAAAACCACACTTTCTGTTCCCGCTACCAGGCGTTTCTGCCCCAGAAGGTCATTGATTCCCAAACCTTCAAATCCATTTCGGTCGTCCATCCGTATCACTTCCCCCGAAATCCGGTGAAATCCCTGGGTATAGTTAATATTCAGATAGTTTCTGATGCGGGCATTTTTCATTTTAAAAGCGGGAGTAGCATAACTGGCATTACATTGAAATAGTCCCTGTTGGTATTGCCCATCTTTATAATAAGTGCCAATTTCCATTATGCTATAGACATACCCGGCATTGTTGAAGTAATTTCCATAACCTAAAAGTAAGCCTGTGTAAGGCCGGTTGTAAAATTCTCCCAATTCATATCCACCGATAAGCTGGAAAGTGTATCCATAGGGTATGTCCTCGGTTTTTCCGAAACTATATACATAGTTGGTGATAAAATAGTTATTCCTGGCAATACCTATTCCCCCTATAACTGTCAGGCGGCTTCTGAAACCAAGGTTGCTATCTGCACTGACAAATGGCCTGGAAAAGTAATCAAGACTGATGGAACGGGCAGATAACAAAAGGTATGATGGGTGTTTTACCTTTGCTCTGATATTTTTCTTCAAGGCAATTCCATTGGTATAATAAAGATCAGTCTGGTAAGAACCAATCTGGATTTCATTGTTATTGCCGTCCGGATCATTTACAGAGGCAGGATAAGTTGTTACACCCACTTTAATTCCGAAAGCGTCATCGAATGACGGGGGGATCAGATCCCTGGAAATCCCTGCGGTAATGTCTCTTCGGTCATCATCATCCCGGGTATATTTCAATAGACCTTTAATAAATGAGCCACCGATGTTACTTATTTCGTACTTACCTTCTTCATATAGTACTACAGGTGTCCGTTCCGTATTCACTGAAATCTTATTGTCGAAACGATGCCCTAATCCCATGACATTCACACTCCAAACTCTGACTGAAAATTTCCGGGCATTTTTAATGGTACCGCTGAAGGCATAGGAGAATTTATCTTTAGTCACAACAATCAAGTCTACAGAGTCTGATCCCGGAGAAGTCTCAATAACCTGTATATTGGCTTCATCAATAAACGGAAGGGCCCTTAGTATTCTTTCATTATCGGCCAATACCAGCGGATCCAACTCATCCCCCGGCTTAAAAAACATTTCCTTCCGTATAACAGATTGTTTTGTCAAAGTATGGAGGCTGTTTCCAAACCGGTTTAGAAAGCCCTGTAGATTCTTGGTACTGTCCGGGGTAAAAGGCAGAAGCCTTATGATCTCAATCTTGTGGACAATCTTACCGGAATATTGAACATAAGGCATTTCCCTGGAAGTTATAACAGGTTCTACTTTTTGTGCCTGAGAAGAAGGGTTTTTAAAAGCCATTTGATAAAGAACGGAAGTGATTTTCCTCTTATAAGCCACCGACTTTATGGAATCATAAAATTTTCGGGATTTCAAAGCCTGATTCCCATACCAATTGAAAATACTGTCGCTGCCCTGAAATACTAAAGTGTCCTTTGTTTGCCGATGTAATGTATCCGGTACCTGCGGGATAGGGGAGTGACAAGTTATGGAAGCATGGGTATAGCCATGTATAATTATTAGTCCGGATATTATTAGACCGGAGTATAAAATGCTTACCAGGATATTTTTTCGACGGACCAAAGAATGAAGATTATCACACAAAACTAAGAAACAAAAGCCAGATTTTTGTAATCAATACAGTTTACAAATGTGAATTATTCAATACGCATTAATCAAAATCCTTATAAATAGAAAGGAAACGAGATCAACTAAGTTTACAAATGTAATTTATTTATCCTGCATTCCGGATGACTTCACTATTCGTAAATCAGTTCAGCATTAAGCAAGTTTATATAGCTTATAATCAGTTTTATAAAAATTATATCTAAAGTTATAATTTAGATACAGTAAAGTTATCAGGAATAAATCACTATAAGTGTATTTAATTTAATATCAGTATAATAAAGAACACTTCCCTGAGGTTACAAATGTAAACAAACTTATCGTAAAGAATTTGCGAAAAGGTTACAAATGTAAACTACGATTTGATTACATTTGTAATATATTTTTCTTCATGCAAAACAGAATTGAACAAATAATCCGGTCCAAAAATTTAACACCCTCACGATTTGCGGATGAGATCGGAATACAGAGATCTGGTTTATCTCATATCCTATCGGGGCGAAACAAACCCAGTCTCGATTTTATACAGAAAATCCTTCACCGGTATCCGGATGTTGATATTGAATGGTTACTAACCGGTAAGACCCGAAAGGAAGAAATTCCTGATCTTTTTACAACACGAAAGGAGGACAAGCAACCTGAGAAGAAGGCAGAGGAAAAGGAAAAGGCAGAGGAAAAGGAAAAACCTGTTCTTCCTGAGTTTAAGGTTCAGAAAGAAAAAGGAAAGAAGGTTGTTAAAGTATTAATACTTTATTCTGATTATTCTGTTGAAGAATACAGGTTATCGAATGACTAAACCTACTGCTTTTGCATTGTATACAATGGAATTGTTCTAAAACCGGTTGTTTTAAAAGCGTTCCAAAGCTGAAAAGAAGAAATTGCTCTCCTTTATGGCGTTCTCATCGCTGTCAGAACCATGAACCGCATTTTCCTGGATATTGGTTCCATAAAGCTTTCTGATCGTTCCTTCTTCAGATTTGGAAGGGTCTGTAGCCCCTATAACAGTTCTGTATGCGTCCACTGCATTATCTTTTTCCAGTATTGCGGCGACAATAGGTCCGGAAGACATAAAATCGACGAGATCGTTGTAAAAAGGTCTCTCTTTATGCACTTCGTAGAATAATTGTGCTTGTTTGACCGATAGTTTCGTGAATTTCATGGCGCGTATCCTGAAACCAGCTTCATTGATTTTTGCGAGGATGGGGCCGATATATCCTTTTCTGACCGCAGTTGGCTTGATCATCGTAAGGGTTACGTTTCCTTTCATTTGTAATTTTTTATTATTATTTCCGCTTAATTTGTTTAATTTGGGCAAAAATAAGGAAATATATTCCCCGTTTACCGCTTAACCCTTTAATCTTATGTTAAGTATTCCGGGAAGTAAATTTTTGCAGGTATGTCAGATGAAATAATCAAATTACTTGTTCCTGGTCACAAGATTGCCATTACAAGCCATTTTAATCCCGATGGTGATGCGATAGGATCTTCTTTGGGGCTTGGATTGTCTTTGCGGAAAGCAGGCCTGAATGCCTCTGTAATTGTTCCCAATGAGTATCCTGAATTCCTGCATTGGCTTCCGGGCAATGAAAGTGTATTGATTTATGAAAAGGAAGCAGAAAAAGTGAAGGAAGTTCTCAGCCAAGCTGATGTGATTTTTTGCCTGGATTATAATTCGCCTAAAAGGGTAGGCGGAATGGAAGATACGCTCCGTTCTTCCAGGGGAGTAAAGATACTGATTGACCACCACCTGGAACCTGATCTGGCTTTTTTCAACCATGTATTTTCCCGCCTAGAAACCTCTTCAACTGCTGAGCTTGTTTATGAGTTCATCTACAATTCCGGTTTGCTGAAAGAAATTGATCATGATATTGCCGTGTGTTTTTATACAGGAATAATGACCGATACAGGATCTTTCAGTTATGCCTGCAATTATGAGAATACCTTCAGAATTGTGGCAGACCTGATGAAATGGAAGATTGATGCAGAAAAGATACACCGGCTAATTTATGATACATTTTCCGAATCACGGCTTCGTTTGCTTGGATTTTGTTTACGTGAGAAACTTACTGTGCTGCAGGATTTTGCTACTGCCTACATGTGGCTGACACGTGATGAACTGAATATGTTTAATTTTCAACCCGGTGATACTGAGGGTATTGTCAATTATGCCCTTTCCATAAAAGGTATCCGCTTTGCCGCTATGTTCATTGAAAGAGATGATAAGATCAGGATTTCCTTCCGGTCAACCGGTGACTTTTCCGTTAATGAGTTTGCCAGGAAGCATTTCCTGGGTGGTGGACACCGCAATGCTGCCGGGGGAGACTCCTATGATACCATGGAGCATACCTTGCAAAGATTTTCTGATTTATTGCAGGATTATATACATCAACTTCTATAATAAGCCATGCGTTTTCATTGTTTTTCTGTTAGAGTATTTATCAATTACTTGTTTTCATGTATGTTGATTCTATTTATTGCTTCCTCTTGCAATAACGGGGAACAAAAGAAAAAAACGTTAAGGAGTAAAGATCTTAAAGAACCTCTTATTGAAGCCAATAAGCATGTTGTAAAGACTGAAGCACAGCATATTGAAGATTTTCTGGCTCGTTACCAATGGCCTGCGATGGAAACGGGAAGTGGGCTAAAGATTTATATCTATGATGATAAACCAGGAAAAAATGTTCAGCCTGGTGATGCCATTGTTCTTGTATATTCAGTGCATCTCATTAATGGAACAAGGGTTGATTCTGCAACGGTATCAAGCCCGGTCAGATTCACTGCCGGCAAAGGTGAAGTGATCAGTGGTCTGGAAGAAGGAATTTTATATCTATCCGAAGGAGATAAAGCAAAAATTATTATACCTTCGCACCTTGGTTACGGACTGTTGGGAGACCTTAAAAAGAACATCCCTCCCAAAGCAACACTTATTTATGATTTAGAGTTAAAAAACATCGCCATTCAAAATAAAAATTAATAATCAGTTTGTTATGAAAAGGAATTTTTTATCATTCATCATTTTGCTATCCTTTACTGCAGTGGTAATAACTTCATGCGGAGACCCTCAGTTCAGAGGTTTTGACCAGACGGAAACCGGCCTTTATTATAAATTCCATAACCAAAGTAACGATACCATCCAGGCTAAGATAGGTGACATTGTTACGGTAAATATGCTTTATAAACTGGGAGATTCCGTGATGTTCGACAGTAAAAGGATTGGTCAGGAACTTGAATTTCCTGTAGAACCGGCACAATTCAAAGGAGATTTGTACGAAGGACTTTTGCTTATGTCGAAAGGCGACAGTGCAACCTTCCTGATCAGTGCCGATTCGTTTTATCTGATCACCGCCCGTGCCCCTCAGCTTCCTGATTTCGTCGACAGTGGTAGCTTCATGACTTTCGAGATAGGTCTGAAGAACCTTATGACGCGTGAAGAAAAAGCCCGCCAGGAGCAGGAGAGGTTAGATCAGAGAAGAGAGCAGGAACAGATTGACCTTCAAAACTATCTTACAGAAAACAATATTACGGTTGAACCTACAAGCAGCGGTTTGTATTTTATTCCTGAAAAGGAAGGTGTTGGAAGAAAGCCCGTTAAAGGGGAGATGGTTAAGATCCACATGACTGTTAGTCTGATTGATGGCAACAAGATATTTTCCACACTTGACCGTGGGGATCCCATTGAATATGAGTATGGTAAGAAGTTTGATACCGATGGATTGGATGAGGCTGTCGGAATGCTTAAAAAAGGTGGGAAAGCGCATCTGATCGTTCCATCAAATATTGCTTTTGGGGCGCAGCAACGCGGACAGGTGATCGAGCCGTATTCAACACTTTTGTATGAGGTGGAACTGGTCGATATCCGTAGCAAGGCCGCTTACGATAAGGATCAGGAAAACAAACGCAAACAACGGGAAGTTTCTCAGCAGAAAAACAAAAATGAAGAATCTGCTATTCTGAGCAAGTATTTGAAGGATAACGGAATTACAGAAAAACCAAGAGAAAGCGGACTGATTTATATTGAACGTGAAAAAGGATCGGGTCCCCAGGCCGTCCCGGGTGCAAATGTTAAAGTCCATTATACGGGGAAACTTCTCAATGGCACTGTATTTGATTCTTCTGTTGAAAGGGGTGACCCTTTTTCTTTCCCGCTCGGACAAGGTCGTGTGATCCAGGGTTGGGATGAAGGCATTGCACTTATGCGCCAGGGTGGTAAAGCTACCCTCATTATTCCCTCCAAACTTGCCTATGGTGAAAGAGGTGCCGGAGACAGGATTCCCCCTTTCTCTCCATTGGTATTTGATGTGGAATTGATTGCTGTTGAATAGAATCAGAATATTAGCCTAATAGCATTCAAGGCATCCCACCGGGATGCCTTTTTATTTTCTCCCGGCAATAAACCAGGGATTCAGCAGGTTTTCCTTGTTGTAAGTCATTTCTTCGCCTGATTCCATGTTGTTAACAAATCCTCCCGAGTGAGTGATGATGGCTTGTCCGGCCGCCGTATCCCATTCCATGGTAGGGGCAAAGCGAGGATATATATCTGCAGCACCTTCAGCAATTTGACATAGCTTAAGGGAGCTGCCCCGGGAGATCATGACTGCATCAGGAAATTTCTGAAGGATTTCATCAATATAGCTTTGTGTTTCCTGGTTTAGATGCGAACGGCTGGCAACAATGGTGAATGGTCTTGCCGACTGAGCTACAGGAAGGCGTTTTCCACTTTGAATAAGTGCGTGTATATCAATTGTTTTTATTTCAGCCTGAATGCTAATAACTTTCCATGACCCGAATTCGGGAGCGGCGAAATACAATTCTTTTAATACGGGGACATAAATGACCCCCAATTCCGGTTTTCCGTTCCTTACCAAAGCGATATTTACTGTAAATTCATCATTTTTCTTGATGAATTCCTTGGTTCCGTCCAGAGGGTCCACAATCCAGAGATATTCCCAATCCTTTCTTTCTTCATAGGGCATAGCCCTTCCTTCTTCGCTAAGAACAGGGATACCGGATGAGGCCAACCGTTCCATTATTGTATGATGGGAAGCCTTGTCTGCCAGGGTTAGCGGACTGTTGTCAGCTTTCATTTCCACAGTAAATTCCTGACGGTATATTTCCAGGATAGGAATGGCTGCATCCATCGCGGCCTGTATGGCTAAGCTGAGTAGTCCTTCATTCGAAAGATATTTATTATCCGGCATAATCCTTTTCTTTCAATATTCTTTGCAATTCGTACATTTCGTCTCTTAATCTCGCAGCCTCGATAAAATCCAGGCTTTTCGCCGCTTTTTCAATTTCCTGCTTCAAGGAAGAAATGGTTTTTTCAAGTTCGTCCTTTTTCATGTAAGCAATTACGGGATCGGCGGCAAGGTTAATGGAAGCTTTTTCGATGTAGGCAACCGGCTCTTTGGGTTTACGATCCGCAACCGCAGTTTGCCCCATGATTTCTTCAATAGATTTTACAATCGGGGTAGGAGTGATATTGTTTTCGAGGTTGTAAAGCATTTGTTTTTCTCTTTTGCGCTTGGTTTCCTCGATAGTTTTCTTCATTGATTCCGTTATGGTATCCGCATACATAATCACTTTACTGTTCAGGTTACGGGCAGCCCTTCCTGCTGTTTGTGTCAGGGATCGATCTGACCGCAGAAAGCCTTCCTTGTCGGCATCAAGGATGGCCACCATACTCACTTCAGGCAGGTCCAGGCCTTCCCGGAGCAGGTTAACCCCGACCAATACATCAAAATTGCCAAGCCGGAGGTCACGCAGTATCTCAACACGGTCGAGTGTATCTACTTCAGAGTGGATATATTTTGATTGTATTCCCAGGTTTATGAGGTATTTGTTAAGTTCTTCGGCCATCCTTTTGGTGAGGGTGGTTACCAATACCCGCTCTTTCCTGTCGGTAACTTTTTGTATTTCTTCCAGAAGGTCGTCGATCTGGTTCTTGCTTGGTCTTACCTCTATTTCCGGATCCAGCAGTCCTGTAGGCCTTATCAGTTGTTCCACGATCACGCCTTCGGATTTCTGTATTTCATAATCTCCCGGGGTAGCGCTGACGTAGATGGTCTGACCGGATAAAGCCTCGAATTCGTCAAACTTCAGAGGGCGGTTATCCAGGGCCGATGGCAAACGGAAGCCATATTCGACAAGGTTTTGCTTCCGCGACCGGTCTCCTCCGAACATGGCACGGACCTGGGGAAGGGTTACATGACTTTCGTCGATGATGGTGATGTAATCGTCAGGGAAATAATCAAGCAGGCAAAAGGGGCGTGTACCGGACTTCCTGCCATCGAAATACCTGGAATAGTTTTCGATCCCCGAACAATATCCCAGTTCTTTCAGCATCTCCAGATCATAAGAAACACGGTCCTGCAGCCTTTTCGCTTCGGTGTATTTGCCATTATCCCTGAAAAAGGCAACCTGCCGTATCATGTCTTTCTGTATTTCCACTATTGCCTGGTTCATCTTATCCTTGGAAGTGACAAAGACATTGGCAGGGTAGATGCTAACAGAGTTCAAAACCTCAATTGAATGTCCGTTCACAGGATTGAAGCTTTCAATTTCTTCCACCTCATCTCCGAAGAAGACTATCCTGAACGCGATATCTGCATAAGCGGGAAAAACATCAACCGTATCCCCGCGCACCCGGAATTTACCACGTGTGAACTCAATTTCCGAGCGGGAGTACAAACCATCCACAAGCTGGTGAAGTAACTGGTTTCTTGGAAGAAGGTCCCCGCGTTTTATCCTGACTACATTCCGTGTGAAATCATCCGGGTTACCAATGCCGTAAATGCAGGAAACAGAGGATACTACAACTATATCCCGCCTTCCGCTTAAAAGGCCGGAAGATGTGCTTAGTCTCAGTTTTTCGATTTCGTCATTGATGGAAAGGTCTTTTTCTATGTATGTGTTGGTAACAGGAAGATACGCTTCCGGTTGATAATAATCATAGTAAGAAACAAAATACTCAACCTTGTTTTCGGGAAAAAACTGCTTGAACTCACCATAGAGCTGAGCTGCCAAAGTTTTATTGTGACTTAGGATCAGAGCAGGTCTCTTCACTTTTTCAAGCACATTGGCTATCGTAAAGGTTTTTCCTGAACCGGTTACACCTAGAAGTGTCTGAGCGGGGTCCCCACGCTCCAGTCCCTCCACCAGCTGCCGAATGGCTTCCGGTTGATCCCCGGTAGGCTTATAATCGGATGTGAGTCTGAAATCCATATAGTGCAAAAATAGCAATACCTTTTTATGGAAGCGAAATAATCGCGCTTACCGGAAAATGATCCGACAGGTCTATCACTTTATGTACTTTAAAACTTTGAATATCAAATTCAGGATCCAGCAGGATATAGTCGATGCGGATGGGTGGAAGATTGCCCCCATAGGTGTTGCCATATCCGCGGCCTGTTTCACAAAAGGCATCTGTTAATTCACCCGCAACCTTATTATATGAGAAGGAGCCCGGTGTATCATTGAAATCACCACAAACAATGACAGGATACCTTGATTGGCGGATATGTTCTGAAAGCTTTCTTGCCTGGAATGCACGCCTGGCAAATGCCTGCCCGAGTTTGTCAAAAATGCTCCGTGATCCTTCCCGTAATTCTGTGTTTTCCGGTGCCTGTTTCGTTAATTCCGATACAAAACGGAAGTCTTCTTCCCCGAAACGGATAGACTCCAGATGTACGTTATAAAGCCTGACTGTATCTTTCCCGATCAGAAGATCCGAAAACAATGCAAATACCCTTTCCTTTTCTCCGGTAAGATAACCTGATTCCAGGATGGGGTATGCAGAAAGCGTAACCAGTGCATGAATCTTATGATGCCATGGGTAATAATTCTTCCTGGATATGTAATGTAAATGCAATTGGTCTTTAAGATCGTTTAGCAGGGGTACAGTATCCTTGCCATAATAGTAAAACTCCTGCATGCAGAGAATATCCGGTGATTCCGAAAGAAGGAACCGGAAGATCTCCATCCGGTGTTCCTTATCCTGGATGTGGAGGTTGTTTTTTGCCAGGTTTTGTACATTATAGGAGATAATTTTTATCCCTTTACCAACTGTTTCTTCCTGAGTACCCAGATTGACGTTGAAATGTTTCTGAAAATAATTCCATCCTATAAGAATAAAGATCAAAGAGATAAGAAAATATCTTTTCCAGAGCACCAGCCAGAAGAGAAGGAAAAGTAAATTTATGAACAGAATAATAGGATATGCGAGGCCCCAGAAAGCCAATATGGATGATTTTCCGGGGTCGGCGTAAGGTGCGAGGTAAGCCGGAATAAGAGCAAGGCTAATGAGGATGTTGACCAGGATAAGTATCCTTGTCACGAAGGACGGTTTCCTTTTTGTGGTTTTATTCTTCAATTGCGATCTTCATTAGTGAACGACCATCATTTTCCGGGAAATGAGTTGTTCTTTCGTCTTCAGGGTCAGGAAGTACATTCCTGGAGGAAAACGGTTTGCATGCCATTGGTATGAGTGAGTTCCGGCGGTCAGGTTTTCTTCATTGATGACATCCACAACTTTTCCCAATGGATCCCTGATTTCCAGGCGAACATGACCTGTTTCCAGGAGGGTGACATCTATCCTGGCCTGATCCTTCACCGGCTGGGGATATATTCCGATATCAGCCAAAGGTTTATTCGTAACTTTGGGTATTCCTGTATGAATATCCATGACGGCGGTGTAGATCTCCTGGTTGTCATCGAATGTCCGGTCATCGGTCCAGACGGGTATCACCTTTCCGCCCAGCATATCGACACCGATATAATCTCCGAATCTCACATCGCTATTGGGAGTAAATCCGAAAAACGGTGCTGAATTCAGCTTGATGTTTGTCCAGGTATTGCCTTCATCTTCAGAGACGGCAAGATAAGTTCCCAGGAGGCCGGCCTGGGTTCTGTCATCATAATAGATAACTGCGATCATGCCATTGGTATCGCACATGATCATTGGCCAGTATTGATCGTTGGTAGCCACATCGTTGACTCTAATGGGATTGGGAAGCCAGCTCTGGCCGTTATCTTCGGAGCGCTGAAACCATATGTCTTCGGTTCCTGTCCGGTTATCGGCCCACACCACATAGACATTCCCCCGTGATTCAAGGTTGGAGTAATCCACGGCAATATAAGGGAAGGAATAATACTCATTCACGTTGAGGTTCGCTAACATGTGATCTTGCCCGAAACTCTGCCCCCCGTTGTTCGACACATCAAACATGATCCCTATATTCAACCATACGGCAAAGATCTCCCCATTCACTCCGGACGCCACATTTGCACCCTGGCCTGTACTGACATCGCTGACATTGACAGTTGATGACCATGTTAGTCCATGATCTGCGGATTTCCTGAATTTAATGCCATTGCTGGGCCCGAAACTACGCCAGATGATAAACATATTGTCATAGGTTGGGTTTGTTTCAACAGGATCAACAAAAATCCATTCTTTATCTTCGCCTTGCAGTCCGCTTCCAGGAACGGCAACAGAATACAGTTCGAAATTTTCCCCGTTATCGGCTGAACGGTAGATCAGCATCTCACGGTTGTAGTTTGTTACGGGTTGCCGTGACGTGCTGGAAATGTAAAAGAAGCCCTGAGAGTCGCTCATGACAACGGGATCGCTCTGCGACAAATGATTTGGTTCAGGGTCGGGGAGAAGCTTTGATTCTGACCATGTTAAACCACCGTCGTGGGAATAGGAGTAGCCTATACGCCGGACAATATCCGGGGATTGCCAGCCTTCCCGGAAATCGCGCCACGCTGCAACGATGATGTCCGGGTTTACGCGGCTTATTCTTACAGATGGTTCGTTTTGAGGTGCCTCCTCATTGGTGATGTTATAGTTATCAAATAGTGATCCATATTCTGCATTCCACGTATTCCACTGTGGGATGACTGTATGATTGCGCTCTTTGTAAAAGGCATGCAGTTCATTGTCGCTTTCCTGGGCTGACAAGGCAGTCAGAAGCATGATCAATACCGTAAATGTAAATAGTCTCTTCATATTCAGGAATTTTTATTGCCCGAACGAAAAAGCAGATCCTTTTCTTCTTTTGTCAGGCGTTCGTAACCAAATTTCGAAATTTTTTCCAGGATCTCGTCTATCCTTTCCTGCTGTTTTTTCCTGGCTGTATTGTAATCATCATCGCTGACAGGCCTTTCTGTTTGGTACGTTCTGGCCTTAAAACCAGATTTTCTACGGAAAGGATTTCTAAAACTCATTTTCAGAGGCCATCCTGAAAATATGTTTCTTTTGGTTAGAAAGACCCACAAAAAACCGTAGAGAAAGCCACCTATGTGAGCAATATGCCCTCCGCTGTTGGAGGAGCGTATCATAAAGAAGTCGACTACGAACAGCACAATAGCCAGGTACAAAAGTTTCACGCGACCTATAAACAGTAATTGTATGGAATAATTGGGTACGAAAAACGAAATGGCGGTTACTATAGCCATCACCGAGGCGGAAGCGCCCAGAGCCCTGGCCATGCTAAGATCATCAGCAAAAACAGGGAAAATATTATACGTTACAACATATAAAATGCCCCCGGCAAGCCCCCCCCAGAAATATACCGACAATAATTGCCGAGAACTGAGGTATTGCCGAAAGATCAGTCCGAACCAGTATAACCATAACAAATTAAACAGGATATGGAAGAAGTTGATGTGTAAAAACATATAGGTTATCAGAGTCCAGGGATGCACAAAAATTTGTGGTAAGTCGGCAGGAAGAGCAAAATAGTCTACAATAAATGACTGATATGCAGCTTCAGGTACCCTGAAAAGGTATGCTATCACACCCATTGTTGAAATGAGCAACCATATTCCCGCATTTATGATGATCAGGATGCTGAGTGTCGATCCTGAAGAAAAAAACTGTTTCAGGTTGCCGAAAGGTGAGGGCCGGTTATGCTGATAATAATTCATAATGCATTGGCGTGCTTATTCTTATATTTGTTTTTTCCAGTAACGTATCAGGAAAAAGCCAAAAACCATGCCGCCCAGATGGGCGAAATGAGCTACGTTGGAGTCAGATTGTGAGAAACCCAGGTATAGTTCGATGGCCCCGTAGATTATCACAAACCACTTGGCTTTGATTGGGAAAAAGAAATACAGGTATATCAATGAGTTCGGGAACATCATACCGAAAGCGAGCAATATCCCGAATACTGCGCCTGATGCTCCAATCACAACCGGAGCACTGAGAAAGGCGCTTTTGTAATATGTGAGAAAATCTATCCCTCTCTGCACAGCAAGTTGTGGATCACTAATCCTTAAATCGTTGAATGTTGTAGCAAAGCGCGAATACTCCCCGCTGATTTCACGGAAGTTGACAAACTTTCCTGATTCATTGAAGAAGGATGTAACAGAACCTACCGATGGATCTGCCAAAACAGCATCAATGGCTTTGAGCATTGGGCGGGCATCTACAAAATAGAACACCGCATAATGAACAATTGCCGCTCCAACCCCTGTCACCAGAAAATAAATAACAAATCGCTTTGGTCCCCAGATATTCTCCAGTACATTCCCAAACATCCAAAGGGCAAACATATTGAAAAACAAGTGAGTAAAATTACCATGCATGAACATGTAGCTCAGCAGCTGGTAAGGGCGGAAGGCATCCGAGAAGAAATAATGCAGTCCCAGGATATTTTGCAGGTCAACACGGCTGCTGAAAGCAATTGTTGCCAGGAAGAACAGTCCGTTAAGGATTAACAGGTTTTTAACTACCGGAGGCAAAAGCATGAATCCTCTGGGTCTGTATTGATTATCACCATTCATTTAAATAACCGATTTATTTTATTTAAACATTTTTTCAAGATCTGACATCGACAAAAGTACGAGGATTTTTTCTCCATCCGGGGCTATTCCGGTCACATTACAGGAAAACAATTCATTGATCAGGTTTTCCATCTCCTGTTTTTCCAGGAATTTACCGGGTTTCATGGAAAGTCTCATCGCCATGGCCCGCGCCAGGTTCATTCTTTGATCAAGGCCGGGGTCGTTCATGTTGTTTTTATAGGTTTCCAGGATTCCTTCCAGGATGCTTTGCATGTCCTGTTTTTCGGAACCTGATGGGGTACCGTTTATAATAAACGTATTTCTGCCCAATTGGTTTATATTGAACCCTGCTTTTCGCAGATATGGAGTCAGTTCCTGGATAAGCTCACTGTCGTTGCTGTTAAAACTGACATTTTGTGGGAAAAGCTCCTGCTGTGAAGCTTCGCTGTTGCCTTCCAGCCTTTTAAGGAACTTTTCATATAAAACCCGTTGATGAGCTTTTTGCTGGTTAATGAGCACCAATCCTGATTTTACATGGGTAACGATGTATCTTCCCCTGAACTGGGCTATAAAACGCTGGCTTTCGGAGTCTGTGTTTGCTTCTTCTTCTTCTTCCTGACTTCCTGACAATTCCTTTGGGGCTGTGTCTTCCGGAAAGCTACGTATTCCTTCGTAGATTTTTTCCCATCCACGGGAGTCTGTCCTCCCTGTATGTGAAGCCGATGAGTGTGAAGGAGTGGAAAAAGGATTATAATCCGATGGTTTTCTTTCAAAAGGATTGACAATAGGTTGACCTTCCCTGGTTTTTCCGATATCAAAACTTTGTTCCACCTCAAAGTCAAGAGTAGGAGTAATACTGAACTTCCCCAGGGTTTGTTTTACTGCGGATCTCAATACGGCATAAATGAGCTGGTTATCCTGGAAGTTTACTTCTGTTTTGGTTGGATGAATATTGACATCGATCATTGAAGGGTCTATGTCAATGTAAAGGAAATAGGTGGGAAAAGTATCCCTGGGCAATACATCCGACATTGCGCTTTCGACGGCATGATGGAGGTATGGATGGCGAATGAACCTGCCGTTGGTAAAGAAGAACTGGTCTCCGCGTGTTTTCTTGGCAAACTCCGGCTTACCGATATATCCCTGGATAGACACTTCCTGGGTTACCTGTTCGACCGGGAGCAGTCTTTCCTTGTATTGCGACCCAAGAATAGCGATTATTCTCTCTTTCCGGTTGGCGGGGGAAAGCTGGAAAAGCGGTTTGTTGTTATGGAAGAGGTGCATGGCGATTTGCGGATTTACCAAAGCAACGCGCTGGAACTCGTCCATAAGGTGCCTGATCTCTGCCGTGTTTGATTTCAGGAAATTTCTTCGGGCCGGGACATTAAAGAAAAGATTCTTAACCGCGATGGAAGTCCCTTCGGAACATTGGCATGGCGCCTGCCGGATGATTTTGGAGCCTTCTATGTTCACACAGGTTCCCATTTCCTCTCCGGTAAGGCGTGTCTTTAATTCTACCTGCGCTATGGCTGCAATGCTGGCCAGGGCTTCACCCCGGAAACCCAATGTGCGTATGGCAAACAAATCGCGGGATTCCCGGATTTTTGACGTTGCATGCCGCTCAAAGCAGTTCATTGCATCCGATTCCGTCATTCCACATCCATTGTCTGTAACCTGAATCAGTGTCTTACCGGCATCCTTGATGATGACCCGGATGTCGGATGCTCCTGCATCTACAGCATTTTCCAGCAATTCCTTCAATGCCGATGCAGGCCGCTGGATCACCTCACCGGCAGCAATTTGATTTGCAACAGATTCCGGAAGCCTGTGAATGATGTCTGACATTATTTCACGAAAAAGGATAGAAAATTACTGAGAAGGTCGGTAAAAAATATCATGTAGATTATGAAAAAGGCAAAAAAGAGGTAAATAATAAAGCGGATGCTGTCAACTCCCTTCTTTTCCTGGTGCTTTCCCCTTCTCCATTGTCTGTCTATATTATATCGAAGGTCTGATTTCAAATCTTCCGTTGACCCACCTTCACCCGATGCTCGCCGTATGCGCTGTTTTCTTTCCTCATCTTCTTCCTTTTCAGGATCCCAGTATATGGGTTTGTAATCAAACTGCCTGGGTTTTATCCTGCGAAAAAATGTGATTTTCATGGTACGTTGTTTAGGACAAAGGTAGGGAAAAATGGAAAACCCACACCTGTAACCTGCAACATGAAACCTGTAACTGTATCAGGTTGCAAGTCACAGGTCACAGGTTACAGGTGTGGGTTAGGAGTGTGGTTGTGTAGATGTGAGTTTTCTCTTAATAGTTGTACTTTTGCACAAAAGCATTTTTATGATTTCATTGGATAAACTGATCGTTGTGGGTGACAGGGTATTGATCAAGCCTCTTACGGAAAGCAAGAAAAGCAAGGGAGGATTGTATTTGCCGCCTGGGTATAAGGAAAAGGATGATATCCGCTCTGGATATGTTGTTAAAGTTGGGCCGGGTTACCCAATCCCCCTGCCAACGGATGAGGATGAATCCTGGAAAAAATCGGAGGAGAAATTGCGGTATATGCCCCTTCAGGCTAAAACCGGCGACCTTGCCATCTTTTTACAGAAAGGAGCCATAGAAATTGTTTATGAGGAGGAGAAGTACTTTATTGTCCCCCAACACTCAATATTGTTACTGGAACGGGATGAATCCCTGTTTGAGTAATATTATGCAGCTTTGGCCAGAGAAGGGAATCCGAGCCTGGCAAGGTAAAAAGCACCAAAAAATAAACCGTTGAAGAACAAACCTCCCATAACTTCATTCAGGAAGAAAGATATTCCATAACTTCCGTTATTAAAGAAAGCCAGTCCTGCAATATATGCTTCCGTCAATCCTGTAAAGTTGGCCGGATAAAGGCCCATAGTCAACCAGGAAGAGAAGTTTGTGAGCAGGAAGAAGATGACGGAAGCTGCCAGGGAGCGGGTGATGACAGATCCAAAGCTTACTTTATTTCGTATCGACCAACCCAACAGTACGGTAAGCGCAAACCCGGCGTATACGGCAATCATGTCGGCGTGAAATCCAAGGATGAGGTCGGCCAGGATCATGGCTGCCAAAGGGATGATGAAAGCCAATACCCTTTTGCCAAGAAGTGCACCCCCAAAAAGTGCAATAGCAGCAATAGGAGTGAAATTCGGCCAATGCGGAATGATTCGCATAAATGCCCCTGCAAAGATTATAGAGACAATTACAAAGAACCTCGTAGTAAATATCTTCTCGCTCATGATTGTGTATTTAACTTGTTATGCGTGCAAATTTAAAAATTCTATTTGATTATTTTTGCAAATCAAACCTTAAAGTTTGGTATATGCGAAAATTCATCGTGGTATTGCTTCCTGCACTGCTGATCTTAATGACAACATGCAAATTAAAAAACAGTAAAGTGGATATTATTGTTCATAATGCAAGAATCTATGCGGTAGATTCGTCCTGGACAATGGCCAGTGCAATGGCCATCAAATCAGGGAAGATAGAAGCCCTCGGTAGTGATGAGGATATTCTCGGAGCTTTTGATGCTACTGAGGTAATTGACCTGGGAGGCGCTATTGTTTACCCTGGTTTTATCGATGCACACTGCCATTTTCTTAGTTACGGACTGGGTTTGATACAACGTGCCGATTTGAGGGGTACAGGTTCATTTGAAGAAGTGCTGGAAAGAGTATCGTTGCATCATCAAAATAATCCCAGGCTCTGGGTTGAAGGCAGGGGATGGGATCAAAATGACTGGGAAATCAAAGATTTTCCGGATAAAGGCAGACTTGATGAATTATTTCCAGATGTACCTGTTATTTTAACCCGGATCGATGGTCATGCAGCCCTGGTAAATTCAGAAGCACTGCGCAGGGCAGGCATTTCGGCCTCAACCAGGGTTACGGGCGGGGAGGTCTTACTGAAGGATGGCGAGCCCACCGGTATTCTTATCGATAACGCGATTAACCTGGTAACGGCCGTCATACCCGATCCTGATACGAAGACAAAAACCGAGGCTCTTCTCTCTGCAGCTGAGCATGCTCATGCAGCCGGCCTTACCGGTCTTTATGATGCCGGTACTTATCTGGCAAACATCAGACTAATTGATTCCCTGCAGCAAAGCGGAAAGCTGAAGATGAGAGTGCAAGCCATGCTCACACCCTACGATCCGGATTTTGAAGCTGCCTTTGCCGCAGGAAAGATATCCAAAGAAAGGCTTAAGGTTAATTCGGTGAAGCTTTATTCCGATGGTGCACTTGGTTCGCGTGGTGCCGCCTTGCTGGAACCTTACAGTGATGATCCCGGCAATACCGGATTGATCCTGCATCCGGAAGAATACTATCATGATATCTGCAAACGGGCTTATGATGAAGGGTTTCAGGTAAATACACACGCTATCGGTGATAGAGGTAACCGCTTCATCCTGGAAATCTATTCAAAGTATCTGGAAGGGAAAAATGATCGCCGCTGGAGGGTTGAGCATGCTCAGGTTGTTCATCCGGATGATTTCGGGATGTTTGGGAAATACAGTATAATACCTTCCATTCAAGCTACTCACGCTACTTCCGACATGTACTGGGCAGGGGAGAGGCTGGGGAGTGAACGTCTTAAACACTCCTATGCATATCAGGAGTTGTTGAAACAAAACGGATGGTTGCCCAATGGAACGGATTTTCCCATTGAAAGGATAGAACCCTTGCTTACCTTTTATGCTTCTGTTGCCAGGAAAGATCTGGATGGATGGCCTGAAGGGGGCTTCCAGATGGAAAATGCCCTTAGCAGGGAGCAGGCTCTGAAATCCATCACCATATGGGCAGCAAAAGCCGGATTCGCGGAGCCTGAAACAGGCAGCCTCGAACCCGGCAAGCAGGCGGACTTCGTTGTCCTTGATCAGGATTTGATGGAAGTTCCTGAAAAGGAACTTCCCGAAATCCGCATCCTGTATACTTTTATCGCAGGAGAGAAAGTCTTTTCCTCTATGGATTGATTCCCATCTCTTTCAGAAGATAACCTGCATTTCCGAATTTTTCGGTTATGAACATGACATAACGGGCATCAACGGAAATCACTCGTTGAATATCCACATCGTATTGCCAGTCCCCGATCATAGCCTCATAGTTGCCATCAAATGCTACACCGATGAGTTCTCCTTTCCCATTCATTACAGGGCTGCCGCTGTTACCTCCGGTGATGTCACCCACATGTGTGAAAGCAACCGGCACGTCTTTAAGATCCGGATCTGCCCACTTACCAAAATCTCCGGCGGCTTCCAGTTTAACAAGCTTCTCAGGAGCATTGAAAGGCTCTTTTCCCGTGTTTTTCTCTGCCATTCCCGCTAAGGTAGTGAACGGATCATAATTGACGGCATCACGCGGACGGTAGCCTTTCACAACTCCTGAGGTAAACCGAATGGTTCCATCAGCGTCGGGATAAAGGCTTGAACCTTTCCATTCGTAAAGGGCCTGAACGTATTGCTTCCTCAAATCCGTTACTCCAAGGTTAAACTGTTGGGCGACCTCGTTGATCTCATCGTTCAGAGGATTAAGTTTAATGGTAAGGTCAATAAATGGATCATTTAATGCTTCCAGTTCTGAAGTTGACTTACCAAATAAGCTTTTTGCGTATTCGAGGTCATTCAGGCGAGAATTTGCATAGGCATCCTCGACATACTGGTCAATATTGACGGAAGGATTGTCAAGAATATAAGCCAACTGCTCTATCCTCTGATCTTCAGGAAGTTCAGCTGCAAGTTTTAATGCCCTGGCGAGTAAAGCTTTATCAACAGGTTTATAATAACCCATATAGGTGTATTGCAATTGATCTGCATTTTGCATGACCGACTCTCTGGTGAAGCCGGGCCTTCTCTCGTCGTCAGGTTTCTCCAGTTCCTTGGAAGTCAGGTAAATCTGAGCTGCAACACCCAGTTGTGTTCCGGCCAATCCCTGAAATATTCCAAAGACGTCATCTCTTTCTCTGGTTTTGGCCAGCAGTTTATATTGCTCTTTGATTCCATCCAGGATGTGACCATACTTTTTCTTTCTTTCGGGATCGGCATTAACCCAGACAGTAAACTCCTTTTCAAAGTCCAGTTTTTTCTGCACAAAGTCCACTTTGTTCATGCCGTCTACCTTACCCTGATAATTTTTTAAAACATTGGCCAGACCTTTGTTAAGGTTTGCTACCTTAAGTTTTCCTTCAGGATCATTTTCCGTCATTTCATCCATGAGTTCAATGATCTCACTGAAGTTTTGGATGCTAAAAGGGTAATTGTATTTCAGGTTCCAGGCGGCGGAATTGGAAGTCCGGTAACGGGTTGTAAACCCCGGATAGCCTATGATAAAGGTCAAATCTCCTGGGTCAAGGTCGCCGCTGGCCATCTTCAGCCATACGCGGGGTTGATAGGGAACATTGTCCTTGCTGTATTCGGCTCCTGTTCCGTCAGGGGACACGTACACCCTCAGGAATGAAAAGTCGCCGGTGTGCCTTGGCCACATCCAGTTATCGATTTCGCCTCCGTAATTGCCAATGGCAAGAGGAGGAGCATATACAATTCGTATGTCCTTAAACTGTTTATAGGTATACTGGATATACTTCCCGCCGTAGTATAACTCGGAGACGATGGCCACAACATCATCCTTGCCTTTTTCTATCTTTTCGGTCATCTCCACTATTTTTTCATTAATGGCTCTGTCTCTGGCTTCCGGATCTGTGATCTTTTTCACGGCTTTTTCGATCTCTTCCGTAACATCCTTCATATCTGTCATGAGCAATGCTGTATAGCCTGGAGCGCTGATCTCATCCGAAAGTTTGGTTGCCAGGAAACCTTCTTCAAGATAATTGCTCTGGACTTCCGAAGCTCTTTGCAATGCACCAAAAGCGACATGGTGGTTTGTCAGGATGAGCCCATTGGGGGAAACAAAAGAAGCGGTGCCGCCCCCAAGCTGTATAATAGCATCGGCCAGGCAAGGCTGGCCAGGTGTGAAGATCTCTTCTGTTTTGATCTTCAGGCCTTTGTTTTCCAGATCCAGATCATCGATCTGGCTTAAGAGCCACATACCTTCCTGCGCCAGAAGCTGACCTGCGAAAAGCAATGGCAGTATCAGGAATAATAACATTTTTTTCATAATAACCTCCTTGATTTTGATAGTAAATATTTATGCAACTGATGCTTATGCGAAAGTAATACAATCTGGAATTCAATGCAATATCAGTTAACGGATGTTGCTTTTGGGTTTATTCGTAGATATATTCCCAGCCAAAGGTATTCATCATATCACGGAAAATAGCAGGTTTGGAGGGACCATGTTTAAGCAGGCTGTTAAGTATTTTCTCAACCGGTTTAGGCTGGGTAAGGTATTTCGGTTTCTTGGAGTAAAACTTATCGGCGTAACAAACAATTCGTTCTATGGGCGTTTCCGGCACCATTTCCCTTGCCGGAAGGGGCAGGTTGTTTTCCAGGATGTCCTGCAAGGTTATTCCCACTCCGACATGTCTCTCGCATACCGGAGCCAGGTCGAAGAGACCTTCTTTTTCGAGGATTTCCCGGCCGAGGTAACCATGGGCGAGGTAAGGGTATTTGCCATAGCAACCTATTCCAGGTGCATCAGTCATGATAATCCCGATATCGTGTAACATGGCGGCAAGGAGCAGTTGTTCCTTATCGACAATAATCAGGGGATTGTGTTCGGCCACTTTCAATGCAAGGCGTGCAACGGAAAGGCTGTGGGTATGAAGGTAGGAGTATGCCTCTTCGTGACCGGAGTAATATTTACGCAGGATATTTTCAGCCTTGGTATGCATGTTATTCAATGATTCCCATTTTTTTCATCAGGAAAGTCGCATTGCGGTTTTTGGAAATCCCCGGTCTTATTTTATAATCGAAACTGAGTTCTCCATTACTGATATTGCTTTCAAAGCAATAGTTTCTGACGGATCCGGGCAGTTCCTTTTCCAGTGTGCCAAGCTGAATGTCGTGGGTAGCAAGGAGGGCAAGGCATTTGGTCCCGGCCAGCCGGCGGATGAAATCAATGGACCCCTGGGTCTTGTCATCGGAATTGGTACCCTTGAGCATCTCATCAATCAGAACAAGAGCTGTTTCCCCGTTTATCAACAGGTTGATGATAAAGGACAACCTTTCCAGTTCTGTAAAGAAAAGCGATTTATTCTCCTTGAGAGAATCGGACAAGTGGATAGAAGTCAGGACTTTAAGAGGCTTAAATTCAAAGGAAGTTGCGCAGACGGGCGCTCCGCACCGGGCCAGCACCATATTAATGCCCAGTGTTCTCAGGAAAGTACTTTTACCTGACATATTGGACCCTGTAATGATCAGGATTTTTGAGTCTTTTCCGATATCAATATCGTTACTGGTCCTTTTTTCGGCAGGAATCAGAGGATGCCCCATATCCCGGGCATGGATGGCCATGGATCCATTGATGGGAACAGGAAAGGTAAAACCGGGATGATTGTGCTTATAGGTTGCCATGGAGGAAAAGTATTCTGCCTGTCCTATAAGCGTATACCAGGAAGTTTCCTTTTTTCCGTATGTTAACTGCCACTTTTTTAATGCACTTACGCAGAAAAAGTCGTAAAGGTATAATGCATTCAGAAAGAAGTAAATCAGGAGGTTCATCCGGCGGTCGAACATTTCAGCTATTCCAGAGAGACGATGGAAACCTTTGTGTGCTTCTAATGCCTGCATTTGTAATTCTTTCAGTTTCAAGGCTCTGAAATCCCCTGATAGGATCAGTTTAAAAATTGCAGCATAGGAAGCTAAGCGGGTTTGCTTGCCGGAGATCCGTTTGTGTATTTTCTGCACTTTTCTGAAATAATGTCCTGAAAAATAAAGATTGAACAGCACCGAAAGAATGATTAACCCATAAGCTCCCGTGAAAGCGTAAAACAATGAAGAGGATACGATGAGAGCCGGTGCCAGCCAGCGCATCCACAAAGGGAACCCTTCAATCCTGACAATATTCTCACCCTGTTCTTGTAAGCGTTCTTCCTCATGGCCCTCTAAAGCATAAGCGTGAAGTTCCTGCCGCAATGGCAGCTTCTCCGATAATTCCGAAATCGCCTTCTGAAAAAGGAGTATGTTTTCAGGATTCAGACAAGGCTTTTTAAGAGTGGAAGCCAGCATTTTTTCACCCATCGGAGTGCCTGTGCGGTTGATCAGATGAAAAAGGGAACCTTTCCCAAATATATCAAGGTCTTCTGCATAGCTGCTGTGTTCAGAATATCCGGAGCCGTTTTCCCAACGGGAGTTTTCTCCCCGGAGGCAATCCAGTTCATTTTTATTTATATCTACCAGGAAAGAGGTATGCACACTTTTTTTCCTGAATTCAAGATAAAGTCTGATGAAATAGATAAATAATGCCAGAAAAATCAGTGATGCAATCATCCATCCCAATTGCCTGCTGCTTGCCCAGAGGTAGATGGAAATGAATATCATCAGAAAGGTTGCAATCCTTGCCAGGCTGAACCAGGAGAGAACCCGCCGTAGTCTTTTCAATCTGCCTTGGTGCAGATTTAGCTGTATTTCATATTCATGCGCCGGATTCATATCTTCGAAATTTGTTGCAAGATACCTATACGTGAAGCATAATTAACGGCTTCAGCAGAATTTTTAACGCCCAATTTTTCGATTATGTTTTGCCTGTGTGTATTTACCGTATTCACGCTGATGAATAACTGATCTGCGATTTCCTTGCTTACAAGTCCTTTTGCAATTAACCCCAAAATTTCCTGCTCGCGCCGGCTGAGTCCATGGGGTTCATCTTTGCCGGGTATTTGGGGTAATTCGAAGAGTTCGCCGGTAGATGAATTGATAAGCCTTGAACGACAGGGAGTGATAATATCCTGGTCGGGTGACAAATCCAGTATACCCAAAGCCAGCCAAACATTACCGAGAGTATCCAATTCCAATACTATATGCTGTTCTATAACCCTGGCGTATTGCCCGTTCTTTTTCATCAGGCGGTAATCGGATACATATTTATATTCCTTTAGTTTATGACGGCTTTCACGGGGCCAGGATATCCCGATACGGAAAAATCCAATTCCGTTGCGGGTTAAATCTTTCAGGTCTTCAGGGTGTATCCTTTCCATAAGGTGCATGGCATCGTCTCTTTCAAATTCGTCATGTTCATATCCCAGGATGGATTCATAGCGGGAAGAAATATAGACATGTGTCTTACGGTAAAGATCGAAGATAGAGATGGAGCTGTTCCGCATTACATTTATTCGCTCAAGTTGCTTTATATGGCTTTCCAGGATGGAGTAATCCAGCAGTTGGGGATCGAATTCCTGGGAAAACAATACTTCCTCGTATTCCTGGAATAGTTTATAAAGGTCTTCTCCCATGAAATAATGATTTTTCAGTATTGATCAGTGCAAGGGATTATCAAAACTTTGCAGTCAAAAATATAACCCAAAAAATGTAAGGCTTTTTTGCTCTTACGCATGACTTGGGTTAAACGAAGGTACAAATCATTTATTTCCATGAAGACTAAAATATGCATAATGTTACTGGTGATGTTTACTTTTCAGGCAAATACCCAGGAATTGACACAGGTTGTTAAAGGACAGATTTTTGACAGGGAAACCAGAATCCCATTGTTTGGGGCCAATATAATGGTAATAGGATCGGAGCCTGTACTTGGAGCCATCACCGGAGACGACGGAAGTTTCAGGATTGAGGGAGTACCGGTGGGGCGTTGTGATTTTCGTGTAAGCTATATCGGTTATGAACCCGTGATCCTGAATGAAGTTATGGTCAGTACGGGTAAGGAGGTGATGCTGGAGGTAGGATTGCAGGAAATGTCGGTCAAACTCGGGGAGGTTGTGATCCGTGCCCGGACATCGAAAGACAAGCCTGTCAACGAGATGGCATTGCTTAGCGCCCGGCAGTTGACGGTGGAAGAATCATCCCGATATGCCGGAGGCTTTGATGACCCATCCCGTCTGGCATCGTCTTTTGCGGGTGTGGCTCAGAATCTGGGGAACAACGGGATTGTGATCAGAGGGAATGCACCCAAGGGTTTGCTTTGGCAGATGGAAGGCATACAGATTGCCAACCCTACTCATTTTGCCAATTATATTGCTTTCGGGGCCGGAGGGATCACTGCACTTAGCAGTCAGGTATTATCCGGATCCGATTTTATCACCGGTGCCTTTCCTGCTGAATACGGGAATGCATTATCGGGGGTTTTTGACCTGGAAATGAGGACGGGCAACAGAGACAAAAGGGAGTACACAGCACAGGCCGGATTAACGGGTCTTGATTTTGCTTCCGAGGGGCCCTTCCGTAAAGGCAAAGCCGCAACCTACCTCTTTAATTACCGGTATTCAACGTTTGCCCTCATTGCTCCCATTCTTCCTCCTCAAGCCGGGATAATTGAATATCAGGATATTTCGTTTAAAATTAATTTTCCCACCTCCCGTGCCGGCACCTTTTCTGCCTGGGGTTTGGGTGCCCTGGACTATCAGGGGCGCGATGCCCAGACAGATCCTGAGGAATGGAAATCCGATGATGACCGGGAAAAACTCAGGGCCAATCTTTTTATGGGTGTTGGTGGGATTACTCATAAGCTGATAGCTGGTAAAAACTCCTTCCTGGAGACCTCCCTGGCCGTCAGTGGAAACGGAATGAAATGGACCCAGCAAAGACTTGATTCATGCCTTGATTTTGTTACCAAAGAGGATGTGAATGTTAACACCTGGAATTATACCCTTTCCACATCCCTGAACCATAAATTTTCTGCAGGGCACACAAATAAAAGCGGCATTAAGCTGAACAGGTTGCATTATGATGCAACAGTCCTTCATGCTGAAACCTATAAGGATCCTCTGATAAAAGTAGCCGATGACCGCGGGCATAGCTATCTTTTTCAGGCTTATTCCCAATCAATGATCAGGCCGTCAGAGAAATTAACAATTAATCTTGGCCTTTCCGGGCAATATTTTGCATTAAATGGTCACTACAGCATTGAACCAAGGGCGGGTATACTATGGAGGTTCCATCCGCGGCATTCTGTAGGTTTAGCATACGGTATGCACAGTCAGCTTGAGATGATAACATTTTACCTTACTGAAATACCCCGGGAAGGACTGATACTCAGACCTAACGAGGATCTTGATTTTTCAAGGGCACATCATTTCGTTTTATCCTATGATTTTTCAATCAATGAAAATACCCGGTTTAAAGTAGAACCATTTTATCAGTATTTATATGATATTCCTGTGAAACTGGGCTCATCATGGTCGGTGCAGAACCTGGAGAAGGAGTGGATCATTACCGATACATTGCTGAACGAAGGCAAGGGGATCAATTTCGGGATAGACCTGACACTGGAGAGATTTCTTTCGAAAGGGTATTATTACCTTATCACAGCCACTTTATTTGATTCAAGATATTGTGGTGGAGATGGGATTTGGCGTAGTTCAAGGTATAATCGAAACTATGTAATCAATTTTCTTGGAGGGAAAGAATGGATGATGGGCAAAATGAAAAACAATGTCCTGGGAGTTAATGCCAAATTCACATTGATGGGAGGGGAGAGGTACGACCCCTTATTATATGATGTATCAATGGATGCAGGGCGCATTATTTATGATGATACAAGGGCGTTTGAAGAGCAGGAGCCCCATGCTCAGGTGCTCAATTTCAATGTTTCATACAGATTAAACCGGAAAAAGCATGCTTCCGTATGGACCTTTTCCATGTTGAACGCATTAGGTGAATCGGAGTACGATGGTTACCATTACGATGAGACCAAGGGGGGAAAGATAGAAAAGAGGGAGGATAGCCTTGTGATCCCCAATTTCAGTTATAAGATAGAGTTTTAAGATTTACACAGGTCCTTTACCTTCGCGGATCACTTCGGGAATACCCTCTGTGCAGTCAATAATAGTTGACGGTACATTATCGCCATATCCGCCATCGATCACAATATCGACAAGGTCTTTATATTTTTCATAGATCAGCTCGGGATCGGTAGTATATTCTATCAGGTCGTCTTCATCATGTATAGATGTGGACATGATGGGATTTCCAAGTTCCCGGACGATTTCAAGGGGAATATTATTGGAGGGCACACGGATGCCCACGGTTTTCTTTTTGCTTTGAAAGATCTTAGGTACGTTGTTGTTGGCATTCAGGATGAAAGTATAGGGTCCGGGAAGATAGCTTTTCATCAGCTTGAATACGGGATTGTCGAGAGGCCGGGTAAAATCGGACAGGTGGCTGAGATCATGGCAAATAAAGGAAAAGTTGGCTTTTTCCTTTTTTATTCCCTTGATGCGGGCAATGTTTTCCACAGCTTTCGTCTGATATATATCACAGGCTAGGGCATAAATAGTGTCTGTAGGGCAAATGATCACACCGCCATCACGGAGGCATTGCGTCACAATTTGGATCTGTCTTTCACTCGGTGTTTCGGGATGTATGCGGAGTAACATGTCGGGGCATTTTAAAAAAAAGGGAAAGAACCTTATATCGCACCGCTACAACCGCTTACCCTTGCTGCCTTCCGACCCTGGGGGAGTTCAGCGGGAGCTGGTCGTATAAGACTTTCCCGCTGCAAAGATACATTTTTTCAACAAACGGGCAAACACTGATTCCTATTAATTTTTTTCCTATGTTTGCATATAAACCCATTAAAAGAATATTCATGGAAAAACAACAAGTTTCATCGGGCAAAATCGCTCTGAATTACGGGCTTATTTTTGGCGTTATTCTCATTATTTTCAGTCTGATCCTTTTTATTCTGGATGTAGGGATCAAAGACATGCGTACATGGGGATATGTTTCCTATGTTTTCATAATTGCAGGCATGTTCCTGGGAATGAAAGCTTACCGGGATAAAACCGGGTTCCTGACCTATGGTAAAGCTTTTGGTTTGGGCTTCCTGATTTCGCTTTATGCATTCATTATCCTGGCTATTTACAATTACATTTACTTTACCGTGATCAACCCCGGTATTGTTGAGGAAATTTTGTTAATGGCCGAAGAACAGATGATGGAAACCAATCCCAACCTTACTGATGCCGACTTGGAAACAGCTCTTGCAATGACAAAGAAATTTACAAGTCCTTTGTGGATGACAATTTGGGGATTAGTTGTAAATGCTATTGTCGGTCTTCTCCTGTCTCTGATTGTATCACTTTTCATGGTAAAAAAGGAAACTCCTGCAGAAACTGCAGCTTAAGAAAGGACTGAATGGACATCAGCGTAATCATACCTGCTTACAACGAGGAAGAGTCCATACCCGAGCTCTGCGGCTGGATCACCAGGGTGATGCAGTCGCAGGGTTTTTCCTGGGAAATCATTGTGGTTGATGACGGTAGCAGTGACGGGACCTGGGGGGAAGTGGAAAAACTATCAGCAACCGATAGCCGCATTCGTGGTGTTAAGTTCAGAAGAAACTACGGCAAATCAGCCGCTCTGAACACCGGATTCCATCAGGCTTCCGGCGATGTGGTCATTACCATGGATGCCGATCTTCAGGACAGTCCCGATGAGATTCCCGCTTTGTATAACATGATCACAAAAGATGGGTTTGACCTGGTATCGGGATGGAAGAAGAAAAGGCACGATCCTATCAGCAAAACCCTGCCTTCCAGGTTTTTTAACGGCACAACCCGGATGGTTTCCGGAATCCGCCTGCACGACTTTAATTGCGGATTAAAGGCATACCGTAGCAATGTTGTGAAAAGCATTGAAGTATATGGCGAAATGCACCGCTATATACCGGTGATTGCCAAATGGGCGGGTTTTAAAAAGATAGGGGAAAAGGTAGTACAACACCAGGAAAGAAAATACGGAGTTACGAAATTTGGGTTTGAACGGTTTATCAACGGATTTCTTGATCTGATGTCGATATCTTTTGTCAGCCGCTTCGGTAAACGCCCCATGCACTTCTTCGGCACAATTGGGACCTTGTTTTTTCTGGGTGGAGGAATGATTTCTCTCTATATCATCCTGGAAAAGATATTTAAATGGGGAGCTCATCGGGGGATTACCGAACAACCGTTATTTTATCTTGCCCTCCTGGCCATGGTGATCGGCGTTCAACTTTTTCTTGCCGGTTTCCTGGCTGAAATGATTTCACGCAGTTCCCCCGACAGGAATCATTACACAATTGAAAAAACGACAGGCTTTGGACAGATAGAAGCCGATTAATCCAGGAGATCCTCACATGCCTAAACCAAGAAGGATCATTATTGTCGGATCAGCCTACCCCTTGAGAGGAGGTGGCATCGCTACCTTCAATGAAAGGCTGGCCAAAGCCTTCCTCGACCATGGAGATCATGTCCTTATTTATAACTTTAAGCTTCAATACCCGGGCTTTCTTTTCCCGGGAAAAACACAGTATTCCGACGAAGAAGCACCCCAAGATCTGGTTATTCTTACCAAAGTTAACTCGGTCAATCCTTTTAACTGGTTTCGCATGGGTGAGGAAATCAGGGCTTTAGGACCAGATGTGGTAATAATGCGTTACTGGTTACCTTTTATGGCGCCATGCCTGGGTACCATTGCGAAGAAAATCCGGAGGAATGAATATACCCGTATCATCGCGATAACGGATAATGTCATCCCGCATGAAAAAAGACCTGGGGATAAAATGCTAACACGGTATTTTCTGAAACAGATGCATGGTTATATTGCCATGTCGGCATCCGTTCTTCGTGATCTGTCGCTGTTCAACAAGGACAAACCCAGGGAATTATGCCCGCATCCATTGTATGATAATTTCGGTGATCCGGTGGAGAAGGCAACGGCCATAAACAAACTGGGATTGGATCCGGCGTTTCGCTATATTCTGTTTTTTGGTTTTATACGTGATTACAAAGGGCTGGATATATTGATCCGGGCGTTCGCCGATGAAAGAATGAGGAAGTTTCCGTTGAAATTATTGGTTGCCGGCGAATTTTACAGCGATCCCGCCCCGTATTACCGGATGGTTTCGGAACTAGGACTCGAGGACAAGGTAATCATGAAAAACGAATTCATACCCAATTCAGGGGTAGCGGATTATTTTTGTGCCAGTGATCTTGTTGTTCAGCCATATAAACACGCTACTCAAAGTGGGGTTACACAGGTTGCCTATCATTTTGAAAAACCTATGGTGGTTACCAATGTGGGAGCTTTACCGGAAATGGTCTCTCATGGAACCGCAGGATATGTTACCTCAGTGGATGACAGGGAGATCGCTGCTTCCATCCTGGATTATTTCGGGAATAAGAGGGAAGCGGAATATGTGGCCAACCTTCACGAGGAAAAGAAAAAGTTTTCCTGGGAGAATATGATCAGGGCAGTTGATTCGTTAATTCAGCAAGTTCCTTAATACCCATTTATATGATTGTCAGGAGCAAAGCACCACTAAGAATCGGCCTGGCCGGGGGAGGTACAGATGTTCCTCCTTATTCTGACATTTATGGGGGGGCCATCCTGAACGCCACCATAAGCATGTATGCTTATGCCAGCATAGTTCCCCGAACCGATGGCAAGATCATCCTGCGATCTATGGACAAAGGATTAATGTACGAGTTTGACATCATGGAAGAGCTGCCATTGAGCGGTGATCTGAACCTACTTAAAGGAATTTACAACCGTATCGTCCGGCAGTTCACCGGTCGACCGCTGTCTTTTGAATTGTCGACCTATGTTGATGCACCTCCGGGGTCAGGACTGGGAACCTCATCCACATTGGTGGTTACCGTTTTGGGAGCATTCGCGGAATGGCTTAACCTTCCTTTGGGAGAATATGACCTTGCAAGGGTAGCGTATGAAGTGGAAAGGATAGACTTACAGATGGCCGGTGGCAAGCAGGACCAGTATGCTGCTACATTCGGGGGTGTGAACTTCATGGAGTTTTATAACGGTGACAAGGTCATCGTGAATCCATTGCGTATTCGCAACCAATACCTTAACGAACTTGCCCATAATCTTATTCTTTATAATACACAAACGAGCAGGCTGTCTTCCAGGATCATTGAGCAGCAAGCACAAAATATCCTCAGCAACGACAAATCGTCGATAGAGGCCACACATAAACTGAAAGAACAATCCATCATGATGAAGGAAGCCATTCTTAAGGGAGAACTGGATAAGATGGGAGAGATCCTGGATTTCGGATGGCAGCACAAAAAGCGGATGGCTCCTGATATTTCAAACGACTGGATTGATGAGATATACAAAACCGCCATGGATAACGGAGCGTTGGGTGGAAAAATTTCCGGGGCAGGAGGAGGAGGCTTCATGATCTTTTATTGCCCGAACAATTCCCGTTATCGCGTCATTGAAGCCTTACAGAAGTATGGTGGCGTCTCGCACCGCTATGAGTTTACAAATGTTGGGATGACGAGTTGGACAATATAG
>JAHJRE010000149.1 GCA_018831055.1 Bacteroidota bacterium | reverse complement strand
GAACCTGCGACCTCCTGCTCCCAAAGCAGGCGCGCTAACCGGACTACGCTATACCCCGAGATGGGTGTGAGTGTGGGTGGGAGTGTGAGTGTGGGTTTGGGTGTGAGTGTGGGTTTGAGTGTGTTAGTTTGAGTTTGAGTATGCGACGGGACTATTATTGTTCTGTATTCATGGAGCGGTACATGGCCAGGAGCATTTTGGATGCCTGCTCGTAGCCCTGGTAAATATCGCTGTAAAAATCTTTATCGATAATATTCATTGTGTTCAACAGATCCAACAGGGCTGCACATTCAAACAAAGAACCGCGTGCCATCGTATAAAAATGCCTTTTGTCCTGATGCGACATCCTTCCCGTGCCTTCTGCCAGGTTGGTCAGAATGCTCAACGATGCCCTTTTCCATTGATCAATAATGTATTTATCAATCCCCTCAGCCTTGGAAAGGAAAGTCAAAACCTTCAAATTTAACTCCCTTACAACCTGGTAAACATTCAGCTTTTCGAAATCAAACATGTCGTAATAATCAATTTTCAACTCACCCAAACCCAAACCCACACACTCACACCCAAACTCCCACCCCCACACACACTCACACTCACACCCACACTCACACTCTCTTCGCGGAGAGAGGGGGATTCGAACCCCCGGTACCAGTTGCCCAGTACGACAGTTTAGCAAACTGTTGGTTTCAGCCACTCACCCATCTCTCCTTTTATTGAACGTTGCAATGGCTTGAACGCTTAAGGGCTGCAAAAGTATAAAATTGATTTGATATGGACAAGGAAAAATTGAGATCGCAGATCGCAGATCGCAGATCGCAGATCAAAAATTGAAGATTTGAGATCTGAGATTTGAGATTTGATATCTGAGATTTGAGATCTGCGATCTGAGATCTGAGATCTACGATCGCCTGCCCCGGGTTCCTGCATCAAGGCGGATATGATAAAAACCATCGGGATATCCCATCAGGTTAAGAACAAACGTGGGGCTTCCTGATCAACCGGAAAGTATATTACATAATCCATGGCTGTTGGTTTTAGACTATCAATATTAATTGTAAATAAACATTTATAATTTATCAATATCGCATAAGTTTAAGGTAGGTTTGGATCAGATTATGACGGGGAAGATATACTTCTGAATAAGCTTAACAGTAATGAAAAAGTTATATCTTTATAAAAAATCAATCACTATGAAAAACACCAAATTATATACGATTTTTCTTGTCCTGATTTTCAATATTCTTCTCATTAATACTTCCCGCTCCCAGGTACTGATATCCCTCCTGCTCGGGGATGTGCTTAACCGTGGCGGGATGGAATTCGGACTAACCGGCGGGGATAACATGTCGTGGATCTCCGGACAGGATGATGGCAGGATGTTAAACACATTCAATATCGGGTTTTATTTCGATATCCGGCTCAAGGAGCCCTGGTACTTATATACGGGAGTACTCGTAAAAGCTAACATGGGAACCACAAGTCTGAACAACTACCCTGTTGGCAATCCTGAAATTGATACGCTTATGAAGGAAGCTCAGGTTGAAAGGAAACTGAAATATTTCAATGTGCCCCTTATGATCAAATACCGGACAAAAATCGGATTCTTCGCCATGGGAGGATTTCAACTCGGCTTATTACACAGAGGCACGGATATATTCACAGAAAAAATCATTGACAAAGAAGACCTTTCATACAGCTACGATATTACCAAAGATCTTAACAGGATAGATGCAGGGTTGTCAGCAGGATTGGGATATAAGTTTCAAAAAGGCCTTGGTGTTAATATCGGAGCGAGATATTATTATGGACTTGTAAACATTTATAAGGACACTAAGAACAAAGGAGTTAACTCCTCTGTATACTTCTTTGCAGATATTCCTATCGGTGCGAAAAAAGCAAAAGAAAAGACAGGGGAATTAGAATAACCAGGGGCTTATCCGCTCCTCACCTTTCAGTCTGAAAAAAAATTTTGTTTGCAACAAGTATTGCATTGTATTACCTTTATCATGATCAAAACAATATTTCATGGAAACCATCTGTATCAGGTGCGGCAATTCTTTTGAGACAGACACATGGAACATGGATGTTTGCCCGGATTGCGAGTTGGAATTATCGCGCCTGGAAAATGAAGAAGAAATGGAATCCGAGTTTGAGGAATCCGACGACTGGAGTTCCAGCGACGACTACTAAGTTTCTGCCGCCGCATATACACAGGAAATTGTATTATAACGGGCCCTTGGCTGACCCGTTAAGGATTTATTTTTATGTTGCTAAGATCTAAAACCTTCCGCTTTGAAGTGGGTTGGGTTTTGTGCCGGGCATTATCAATGTTATATTTTCCCTACATTCGCACAAAACATCCTGCCATGCAACTGAAAATATCTTCGGCCTCCTTTCTGATTTTACTTTCATTATTTTCCTTTTCCCAGGAAAGTACCAAGACCATTATGCTTCCGGGATATCTTGGCGATATTCGGGGAGAAATACTCCAATACCATTCTCCTCATCCGGAAGCAACCACTTCCCTGCTTGTGAGAAACGAAGATGATCAAAAATTCATAGAATGGACGGTACCCGGTCTTTCCCCGGATAAGGAGGCCGACAGCATAATCTATATCTGGCTCTTCGGCATCGATGTCAATGAAGAGCACTTCTCATATGATTTATACTTTAACGACCAAAAAATAGTATCATTCGACAACCCGCAGGATACCTTAAATAAAGACCTGATCTTTCCGGGAGACCATGGAAGTTCACTGCTGCTCAAACCCACCATGGTGGATAAATACGGAGACCTGATGGGATATGCATTCCTGAAAATTCCTTCCCGTATCCTTGTCGGCGGTGAGGACCAAAAGATCAGGATCATGGGTAATTCCGCCGGAAGCCGTTGCTGGTATATGACCTTCCGGTATACGCTGCGGTCTGCGATCTCTTTACATCAGGAACAGGCTCTGGTTGTATCATCCAGCGGACAACCTTCTTATCTGCTGAGGATTGATGTACATCATTTCGGTGAACCGCTCACAGCAGACATCACAATAGGCGGGGAAAAACACAAACGTACAGCCAATCTCGGACTGAACCAGTATTATTTTGATATCGACACCAGCCAGAGAAGAAATCCCATCCCCGTCAGCATCACATTAGATGGAAAGGTAGCGTTTGAAGATTATTTCACGGCAGAACCGGTCGGGCAATTTGATATGTACCTGATCCATCATTCCCACAACGACATCGGTTATACGCATGTTCAGGATGAAGTGGAGCGGATGCAGCACGGTTTTCTGAAACAGGCTATACAACTTGGGAAGGAGACAACCGCTTACCCTGAAGATTCGCGTTTTGTATGGAACACAGAGGTAATGTGGGCGGTGGACTCCTTCCTGGAACAAGCCGGTGAGAAAGAGAAAGAGGAGTTTTTCACCGCACTCAGGGAAGGCTGGATTTGTCTTGATGGCATGTATGCCAATGAATTAACCGCCTTATGCACCCAGGAGGAGCTGATGCAACTTTTTGAAGCCGCCCGCCGCATCGGGCGGGAGTCGGGAGTGCCGGTACGTTCAGCCATGATCAGCGATATCCCCGGTAACACCTGGGGACTGATCAATGCCATGGGGCGAAGTGGAATAAGATATTTCAGTTCCGGGACCAACAATGGACACAGGACAGGCAATATTAACGAAGCCCTCTGGGATAAGCCGTTTTACTGGGTCTCCCAGGATGAACAGGACACGGTTTTAACCTGGTTTTGCGGGAAAGGTTACTCATGGTTCCATACCGGATTGGGATATCAGCATCTGATAAACCTCCTGGAAAAAGAAAAGATCCTGGAGCATATTAAAGCCCTCCGGCAAAGCGGATACCCTTATGATATCAAGTATTTCCGTTATAATATCGGCAGTGATAACGGCCCCCCCGACCCGAATATTTCCGCAACGGTGAAAGCCTGGAATGAGCGTTTTATATCGCCCAGGATAATCATATCAAGTGTTAGCAAAGCATTTTCAGCATTTGAGGACAAATACGGAAGGCAATTGCCGGTGCTGAAGGGGGATCTGACCCCGATGTGGGAAGACGGTGCAGCCTCATCAGCCAGGGAAACCGCCATGAACAGGGCATCTGCCAACAGGATCACCCAGGCCGGAACGCTTTATTCGATGATTTGTCCTGAAAAATTCCCTCCCACACTACAGCGGGAAGCCTGGAAAAATGTGATGCTTTACGATGAACATACCTGGGGCTCCTGGAATTCCATAAGCGAGCCGTTTTCACCATTTACCCTGCAGCAATGGGAAAACAAAAGACAGTATGCCCTGAATGCAGACTCACTCAGCAGACGCCTCCTGGCTGAAGCCAAAGGCCAAATGCATATGTCAGAACAAGATAAAGACGGAACCATTTACATCAGCATCGCAAATACCCTTTCCTGGGACAGGCAGGAGATCGTAATCATTCCCTTTCATATGCTTCCGGAGAACCCTGAGGTTTTCACCTCAACCGGAGAGATCGTTGAAACACAATTGCTTTCAAACGGTGACCTGGCTATGAAGGCTGATGTCACTGCGCTGGGAAGCACCGAATATCTTATCAAAAGCGGCAAGCGGAAGAGATCTTCATCATTTCCCCCGGATCCGCTAAACCTGGAAAACGGGGTACTGAAAATCAATATTGATCTGTTTAGTGGAGCCATACGCGAACTGGTTTATGGCAATAATAATTATGTGGATGCGAACCACCCGGAAATTCCGGGACTGAACACGCTGGTTTACATCCGTGGCAGGGACCCTGAAGATTGGCTGATCCCTTCAAAATGCACAATACATTGGAAGGAATACGGCCCATTGGTGAAGGTCATTGAGATCCGCTCCGAAACGCCCGTTGCCGGTAAGTTAATTCAGGAAATCCGTTTGGATCACCAGGGGGAGTACGTGGAAATAAGCAATATTCTTGATAAGACCGGTATTCTGTATCCTGAAGCGGTTTTCTTTGCATTTCCCTTCCACATCCCGGACGGTAATGCCAGTATTGACATAGCCTTTGGCGATTATACACCCGGAGTTGAACAGCTCCCCGGGTCCAACATGAATTATTTTACCTTGCAGCGGTGGGTGGATATTTCCAATAAATATCGCGGGATTACCTTGATATCAAAGGATGCACCCATGATCCAGACCGGGGAGATATTGACCGACGCCATTGTCACGGGGTGGAAAAAAGAGCCGGCAAAGGGACAAACGGTGTATTCCTACGTGATGAACAACTATTGGGAAACCAATTATAAGGCTTCCCAGGAAGGAGAAACCATTTTCCGTTACCGTCTGTTTCCGCACGAAGGTCCGCTTGATGCTCTTTCCTGCGAAAAGGAAGCCCGTGCATTTGCACAGCCTTTGCTGGTGATGAAAACCCAACAGGGCGAAGGTAAGCGGGAAAATCTGATAAGCCTTGATAATCCGCAACTGATGATCACTGCAGTCAGGCCGGTGAACCAGGACGGGAGGTTGATGGTGGACATTTACAATCCATCGGGTTCATCATTGGAATGCCGCATCCTGCCAGGCACCTTTTCATTTTCCCAGATCATGGAATGCGATCCCGATGGATGGCCGGTAAAGCCAATGGAGGAGAGCTTTATATTAAAACCAAAATCCTTGAGGTCATGCCTTCTGATTAAATAGGAGAAGTTTTGAAATAGATTTTCTCATTTTTTGGTAAAAGATTCGCAAATAGAATACTAAAAATTTGGTATCTCTGTGTAACTCTGTTTAACTCTGTGTAAAAATAAATATTTCACAGAGAACCACGGAGAGGGCATCTCTGTATAACTCTGTGTATCTCTGTGTAACTATGTGTAACAAAAAACATTTCACAGAGAACCACTGAGAAGTCACAGAGAACCACGGAGAGGGCATCTCTGTGTAACTCTGTGTATCTCTGTGTAACTCTGTGTAACAAAAAACATTTCACAGAGAACCACTGAGAAGTCACAGAGAACCACGGAG
>JAHJRE010000148.1 GCA_018831055.1 Bacteroidota bacterium | reverse complement strand
CTGGCGCTATAACTCCCTTTACAACTGCCTGCAGGAAAATGAAGGGATCCTCAGCTGGGACGAAGGCATGGATGCTCTGGAGGCCGTTCATATGAATTGTCCGTGGTCTGCAATCTACGAATTGAACAACAGAGCAATTTATGTCGCCATTAACAATAACTATGATGATATCGCTTATACGGATCTGGAAAACTTTGATTTTACAATTTATGTAGGGGTTCCGGATCAAGAAACAACGAATTCAGGAAACAGCACGTTAAAAAGTTTTCCGAATCCTTTTATGGATCAGACACAAATCCGGTTCAACCTTTCTGTGACAGAGCATATAATGCTCACTGTCTTTGACAGAAGCGGAAGACAAGTGGCAACCCTTGCAGATGAGGTTTTTACTGATGGTGAACATTCAATATCCTGGGACGGCAGAGATTCATCAGGAAATTTGCTTCCTTCGGGGATTTATCTTTGCTCGCTAAAAAGCGGGAATAATAATCAAACCATCCAGGTGATACTGAATACCAGGTAATGATTACAATCCCCGGCCGATTATATAATCTCCCGGGGATTTTTGTATCATCCTGAAAAAAATAAACCCTTCATTAAGGATTTGCGATTATTTTATTACCTTGCCCTGTAGAAATCCTTATTGTAAAACCCATATTAATTCAATTCAATTATGGCACAGGAAACTGTTTTTCTCGATGAAGCAGGAGTATTGGTAACCAATACGAGGGTTGTAACACCGCTTGGTGATACCTATTCACTCGCCAACGTCACCTCATGCAAATCCGGTTATACCGTCCATGAAGGAGAAGACAAGAAGAAAGCCAGGCTACGGACAATTCTGTTCTGGGGCGGTATCGCACTGGGTATTGTAATCGCGATCTTTGCAAAATTCTGGTATGGTATTATTGTTGCCGTAATCGGAGTTGTAGCATCTTTATTTGTTAAAGCCGATTATAAATACAATAAGTATATTGTATATCTGGGCTCTGCATCCGGTGAATCCCAGGCTATTGAATCCGTTGACAAAGCATTTATCGACCGGGTAGTGAGGGCTATTAACGAAGCTATTATTTCCAGAGGATAGGTTTTACTCTATCATGTAGGGATATCGATAGTCCCTTACCGGAACAAAGGTTTCCTTTATCGTTCCGGGGTATTTCCATGTAACGAGACTAAGTTCCTCGTCAGTTTTATCATTGGTAAAGGATATTCCACCACATATTTCATTACAGTATTAAACAATAATCTGATTTATCGGTTATTAATATCATATTCATAAAACCAATTATATGGAAGACGACAGGAAGAAAAAGGGAATATTCGGCCGTTTTCTGAATTTTGTTGAGAAAGCAGGGAATGCATTACCCCATCCAGCGACATTATTTCTGATTTTAGCCTTACTGGCTCTGGCATTTTCATGGATAGCATCCATAACGGGGATGCAGGCTGTGAATCCAGCCACAGGAGAGTTGGTCAAACCCATCAATCTGTTAAGTTCCGAAGGGTTGCATAAAATCCTTGATGGCATGGTTGAGAATTTCACGGGCTTTGCTCCCCTGGGGATTGTACTGGTGGCCATGTTGGGTATAGGGATTGCAGAAAGCAGCGGTCTTATCGGAGCGGTGATACGACTACTGGTGCTTTCTGCTCCCAGGCGATTGCTGACATTTGTGATTGTGGTTTCAGGTGTTTTGTCAAACACAGCCAGCGATATAGGATATGTATTGTTGATTCCGCTTGCGGGAGTGATCTTCATAGCTGTCGGGCGGCATCCCATTGCAGGGATGGCTGCGGCCTTTGCAGGGGTATCTGGAGGATTCAGCGCCAATCTCATCCTCGGTACTATAGATCCCCTGCTTGCAGGACTTTCCACGGAAGCGGCCCGTATCATTGATCCTGATTACTATGTCAATCCTACTGCGAATTACTATTTTATGTTCGTATCCACCTTCATTATTGCTTTCACGGGTACGTTTATCACAGAAAAACTGGTTGAACCGCGTTTAGGCAAGTATACAGGGAAAACCGATGATATTAAGATCGAAAAACTCGGAAAGAATGAAAAACGTGGATTAAGGTATACCATTATAACAACCGGCATCATTCTGATCATCATTTTGATGGGAGTTATACCGGCAGATGGGTTTTTCAGATCTCCCGACGGACACATCCTGGAATCTCCCCTGATAAAAGATGTGGTAGCATTTCTCTTCCTTTTTGCAGGCCTTACCGGAATTGCCTATGGTATAGGGTCGGGCAAATTCAAAAGTGACGCAGATGTTATGAATGGGATGAGCGATTCGATCAAAACCCTTTCGATGTATATTGTATTGGTTTTCTTTGCAGCCCAGTTTGTTGCTTACTTTAAGTGGTCGAACCTGGGAGTGATCATTGCAATCCGTGGGGCGGAAATAATTGCCTCATCCGGGATCGGACTCATACCGCTGATGATACTCTTCATCCTGCTTTCTGCATCCATTAACATGCTGATGGGCAGCGCATCAGCCAAATGGGCCATCCTGGCTCCTATTTTCATTCCCATGTTCATGCTGATGGGATACTCTCCCGAACTGTCGCAGGTTGTTTACAGGATCGGCGACAGCGTTACCAATATAATTTCTCCCATGATGAGCTTCTTTGCTCTGATCATAGCCTATTTCCAGAAATACGATTCAAAATCAGGAATTGGCACGATCATCGCTACCATGTTGCCATATTCCATTGCATTCTTCCTGGTATGGACCTTGTTGCTGATTGCCTGGTTGTCTCTGGGATTGCCATTGGGGCCGGAAGCGGGGATATTTTATCGGGGTTAAAAACCGAATCAAAACGGTAATTGGGATAAAGGATAATTTGATTAAGAGATGGGGCTGGGGGCTGGGGACTGGGGACTGGGGGCT
>JAHJRE010000147.1 GCA_018831055.1 Bacteroidota bacterium | reverse complement strand
CCCAGGAGGTCTGGGTCGGCCTGGATGCTGAGATCTTTGTTCTTGTGATCTGCCATAATAGAAATTCCTTCCAGTTCCGTTCCCAGGAGCACCAGCACGTGGTCAACAACTTCCTTAACAGAACTTTCACGAAAAACAGGTTTGGGGATCTTTGTCAGGGTGCGGTATGTATCTACGAACTTCAGCAGGCCTTTGCTGCGCTTTTCGATGGTCTGCATGCTGTTGCGAAGGTCTTCAAGCTCGCCGGCAGGAAGGAAACCACCGTCGTTCCTTTCCTCTACATCCTGCTGCAACATACGGTTCATGGCAGCGCTCAGGGAGGTGACCGGGGTGACGGAGTTCATGATCTCGTGACGGAGTATCTTTATCAGCTTCTTCCAGGATTCCAGTTCCTGCTCATCGAGGGCGTTGCGGATATCCTGAAGGGTAAGCAGGACAAGTTCGCGGTCGCGAAGGCGGATGACATTGGAAGAAAGAGAAAGATGCAGCATCTCCCCTCCCCTGTTCAGGCGCATGAGCTTTGCCTTTCCGGGGCGAAGGCTTCTGATCTGAGAAGGTAATTCAGGATCAACAGTTATCAAGTCATCGACATTACGCAGCAGCTTGATCCCCAGCAAGTTTGCGGCTTCCCGGTTAAAGAATTCAACCCTTCCATCCGCATCCATGCTGATCAGGGCGATACGCACATGCTCCACGATGGCCTGAAGGTACTGGTAATGCATCTCTTTTTCGATGCTTATCGTATTGAATTCCCGGATGATCTCACGGAAAGCCTCATGCAGCCGCGAATCTTTGGTGTTTTCCGGCGTAAAGCCGTATCCTGTAAAGTCCTTTTGCCTGATGGCCATCAGGAAGCGCGCCAGCTCCCTGTCTTTGCGGTGCAGGAACCAGATCAGTTCTGCCAGCAGCACCGGGACAAGGACGCCGGAGACGGTGGCGGTCATGTACCAGGCTTGCTGCCTGAGGGAAAAAAGGAAGACAAATAACATCAATGCGATGAGGAGAACGCGGAAGATGATAAGGAGGTTGTATTTGATGGGGGTCATGGGAAATTGATAATAGTCTTATTTGTCATTTTCCCCTAAAATCCTTTCGATCTCGAGAATCAAAACGGGCAGTCTTTTTTCTATTGCATTCCATACAACATCATTGTCTATCATGTCATATCCGTGGATTAAAATATTTCTGAATCCAATTATTTTGTATGCATCACTAATATTTACCTTAAGAAAATCTTCATCCAATTGCTTTATACGATTCAATGATTCCCCTATGATCTCAAACTTTCTCTCGACTGCAGATTGTAACATTTCATCTTCATTATAATCGTTGAAATTTTTCTGCTTTACAAAATCCAATATCGATTTTGAAGCTATTAAGGCATCATATAAATACTTATTAATTTTAATCCTCATAAATTGTCTTTGTGTTTCCAATACCTCTTATGAAATAAGGATTCTTAAGTGATGATTTCATAACTACATCAACATCTTTATGAAGCAGTTTTTCCAGTTGAAATTTAATGTCAAAATAATTATTAAACAGTTCCTGTTTAGCTTCCTCCTTAAACTCAATCAGAAAATCAATGTCATTATTCTCTTTAGAATTTGTTTGCAAAGCTGATCCAAACAATTCCAATTTCCTGACATGGAAAGTCTGGCAAATTTTACAAATTTCGGGTATGACGTCTATTATATATACCATTGAATTTTTTGGTTATTAACTTTTACGAAGATACATCATTATCATTTATTTTCATAATCAAAGCAAAACATTATCACTTGTAATACATCAGGCACCTAGCCCCTTTAATGGATGTCGAAACCCACCCCGGCAGCGGCACCATCACCTGGAGAGGCAAAGATGATTTTGGAAACAAACTGCTCCAAGGCACCTATGTGATGGCTATCATCGTGAACGGGAAAGAAAGGGAGACGGTGAAGGTGGTTCTGGGGGGAGCGGGATGAATTCTGAATTCTGTATTCTGTATGTGCAATAGGATCGGCAATTGAATATTTTCTATTTGCAATGCATTGACAATATTAAATTGCCCATTGTCAATTCAATTGACAATACAGAATACAGAATACAGAATTGCAAATCATTCTCTTCCTGCTCCATACCTCTCCATCTTAATGTCCAACAATATACTTTCCTTTGCCTATAACCTTCTGCATGACAAACTGCTTGTATGTTGCTCCGATGGGGATCTCAGTGGAATTGATAAATATCCTGTTGCCTGATACTTTTGAAATTTTAGAAAGATTGACCAAATATGATTTATGGGCCCTGATAAAAATAATTGAAGGAAGCATATTCTCCAAATCCTGTAATGTGGCTCTGATGGTGTATGATCTATCGGTTGTATGAATTTTTACATAATTACCATAGGACTCCAGGAAGCATATTTCATTGTGATCAAAACGCCGTGTGATGCCATCATGCTTCATGAAAAAGTAATCGACATTTCCCACCTGTCCCGGATCCATTGGATCCTGGTTATACATGCCATATTGTAACAAAGCTTTATTCACGGCTTTGACGAAACGCTCAAAGGAAATGGGTTTCAATAGATAGTCGATCACCTCATGCTCGTAACTATCTACCGCATACTCAGAATAAGCGGTTGTCAGAATTACCATAGGGTGATCTTTCAGGGTGCTAAGCATCTCCATTCCAGATATCTCTGGCATATTGATATCCAGGAACATCAGGCCCACCTCTTTCCTTCTTAGAAATGATAACGTTTCAACAGCATTGCCAAACCTGCCAACCAACTCAAGGTCACTTATGCGGTCAATATAATTCTCAAGTACATTTAGTGCCAATTCCTCATCGTCTACTATGATGCATTTCAATTTCATAAGTTGATCTTCAATTGACTGTGATAATTACCATCGTTTTGGGATATTTCCAACATATAACTTTCCGGATAAAGGATCCTGAGCCGCTTCTCCAGATTAATGATACCTGTTCCATTATTTTCCCCGGCATTTTTCTTTCCAATGCTGTTGTGAATATTTAATTCAAACCGTTTGCCTGTAATTGTAATATTTATTTCGATGAAATTTTTCTTTACATCTGTCCCAATGCCATGCTTAAAAGCATTCTCAACAAGTGGTAGCATCAGCATAGGAGGAAGGCTGAGTTTATTGCTATTTCCTTGAATATTAAGACTTATCACACACTTGTTCTTCAGCCTCAATTCTTCTATCGAAACATAATTTTTAATAAAGTCAAGTTCTTTATCAATTCCGATCAAATTATTCTTTCCTGAATCTATAATGTAACGCATAAGTTCCGAGAGCTTCATTATAGCTTCTGCAGTGTATTCCGAATTTTCAAGGACCAGAGAATAAATATTATTCAGGTTATTAAACAGGAAGTGTGGATTAACCTGCGATTTTAGAAATTCCAGCTCTGCGAAGGCCTGCCTTGATTCTGCATACCGTAGTTCGGATTCCGCCCGGGCTTTTGCTGCTTCTGCCTCGGTCAATTTAATCTTGTTTCTCAGGTTATCTCTGAACCCTTTAATTCCTGTAGAAATCAAAATGAATATTAAAGGATTCAGATAGCCCCCGAAATAAAAATCATCAGTATTAATCGATACATCGGCAATGTATTGGGCAAGAAAACCGGATATTGTCACCAGAAGCAAGGTGTAGACGGAATATTTGAAAAACTTTTTCTTCAGGAAAAACCTGTCGACCAGGCAAAAGTGTATATATACAGGTAATATAACCGGAAAAATGATAAATATTATAAAGCTGATTGCAAACTGAAAATCCGTAAAATAGTACAATACCGTAAAAAACAATAGCATCAGAGCAAGCCATGCGTAAATATTAATTGCAATATTGTTCAGCCTGGAACTGTTCATATTTTCTATCTCAAACAGGATCAAAATTACATGAAAATTAAGCTGATAAGAAGAATTTTGTGATGAACTTCATTCGTCCCTTCATATCTATGGCTCATCACATTCTCCTCTCGTTCATCCTATAAATTATTAAAATCCAATGTGTGTGCAGACCTTTGAGAAAAAATGATCCTGATGAAGAACTATAGACTAATTATTATCTGGATATCAATGTTTTTTATGATAATTGCCTACAATAAGATCATGAAAGGACAAAGCAATAACCGTGTTTATGGAAAAATTATTGACAGCCGGTCAGGACAGCCCCTTCATTATGCAAATATCAACGTGCAGGGCAAAAACATCGGATGCGTGTCAAACATGGATGGCATGTTTGTCCTGAACACCCAAAAGACCGACCTTTCTGATACAGTTGTTGTGTCTTACATAGGCTATAAAAGCTATTCCATTCCTTTGCATGAATTCAGTGATTCGATCAATCTTTTCAAACTTGTTTCCGACCCGGTGCAACTTGCTGAGTTCAAGGTAAGGGCTATGGATGCAAAAGAAATTGTTGAAGCAGCTATTAAAAAGATCCCTGAAAATTACGAAATGGACCCATTCACAACCCTTGGATTCTACAGGGAATTGATCCGTGAGGGAGAAACCTATCATAAAGGTGCATTGGGGGTACAATGAATACGGTATACTGGCCGAGCAGCCTTCAAAATTTCAATTGCGATTAATGAGAATATTTGCAGGAATAACATTTGAGACCGTTTCTGTGGATGTTACTGTCAATTATTCCCAAATTAGCGGGAGATGGTACCTTAAAAGTATATTTTTTATTGATGTTAACAAGCTGACCAGGAAGGACAAGGAATATATATACACCACGGAAAGAGAGTTAATGATATCTTCCTTAATTGAAGATGGCAAAGCAATTAACAATGACAAGCTCCTGCAGTCCGGTATGGACTTTTCTGACCAACTCGGCCCTTATGATGAGGCATTTTGGGGCAATTATTCAATCATTTTGGCAACTGATGATTTCAAATCAAAAATAAAATGAAAAATAACCAAAGGATATTCCCAGGCCTGGCAGTAGTATGCCTGAAAGTAGTAGTATCAATGATGTGGATCTTCACCTTTGCCGGTCAGGTCTTTTCACAGGATTATAAGGATAAGATCAATTCACTGGAAAAAGAAGCGGATTCCATTATATTAAGCAGTCATTTGATTCCGGGAGCAGCTATAGCAATCGTCAACTGTGATTCTGTTTTATGGTCAGGGGTATTTGGTTATGCAGACCTGAAAGGCAAAAAGACTGTTTCCCAGGATACCCGGTTTTGCATTGGATCCTGTTCAAAAAGCTTTACCGGACTGGCATTTTTAATTGCTGACCAGGAAGGTCTGGTTAATATGGATGCATGTGTAAACGAAGTGGCACCAGAGATTCCGCTAAAAAACCCCTGGTCGGAAACGGATCCGGTCAGAATCATCCATCTTTTGGAGCACAGCTCCGGTTTCGAAGACAGCCGTCCGAACTGGTTTTACTTCCGCAAACCACTTTTGTCAACCAAAGAGGCATTGCTTGCCAAGGATCATCTGCTCAGGGCCCGTTGGGAGCCCGGAACGCGTTATAGCTATTCAAGTCCTGGATTCACCCTGGCAGGATATTTACTGGAAAAAGCAGCAGACAAAACAATGGCTAAATATTTACAGGAAAAGATATTTGAACCTGCAGGAATGCAGAATACGGGTTACGGAAATAAAGAACGTTTGAATGTGGAAAACGCCATTCCCTATGACAAAGAACTTATAGAATATCCCATATGGTATGACTATGATGAACCTGCCGGAGCCGTTTATTCATCCATCAGGGATATGTCAAGGTTTTTAATTCTGATGCTCAACAGCGGGACGATCGACGGAAAGGAACTGGTATCACAAATACAGTTTGGTCACGTAGGAAAACCGGAATCCACTCTGGCAGCCCGCTCAGGCTTAATGAACGGTTATAGTTTTGGTGTAGGCTCCACAATCCGGAATGGAAAGGTATGGTTTGGCCATAGCGGGGCAGTCCCGGGGTACCTTTCAGCATATTACTATTGCCCTGATCTGGATATTGGATTTGTTATACTCCAAAACCAGTTCGATATGACCTTTGATGAGACATTGATATCCTGGATGTGGAAAGTAATGGGTAAATGGGAGGACAGAATACCGGAAAACATTGTAAAAGAAAATAATGAGAATTTTAATCCTGATGAATTCACCGGTTATTATGAACCTTGCAACCCCAGGTCAGAACTCGGCAGTTTTATGGAAAAGATCACAGGCGGGATCAATGTCACCAACAAAGAAGGAAGCTTGTTCACACAATCCTTTATGGGAGATAGCAAACCATTGATTCATCTTCATGACAACCTCTTTTGTAGGAAAGGAGAGCCCGGGCCTACACTGGCTTTTGTAAAAGATAATAAAGGGAAGATGATCTATACTTCTGCGCATGGCTATTTCTGCCGGGTCTCGAAATTAAAACCCATACTGCTCAGAAGCTTTTTCTTTGGCAGCTGGGGAATAATAATTTCTGTCATCCCATATTTTATAGCCATTGGAATTTGGGTATTAATCAGAATATTGAGAAGAAAGTCCTATAAAGTTAATTCCACATTAATGAAACTTGTGCCTTTAGGAATAATAATCATCCTTGTAGCCGGCATTATGCCTTTTGTCGTTTACCCTCCAACAATCCTGGAAATGGGAATGAAATCCTGGGGCAATATACTTCTTTGCATCAGTACAATATTATTCCCGATCCTAACCATCACAGGCATTTATCTATATGCAAGAAGCTTTAAAATACCATTGATGCTAACAACACGCATTTATTTTGGTTTGATCTATCTTGCCTTAATGTCATTATCGATATATTTGACTTACTGGGGCATTATTGGTATCAGGTTGTGGGAGTGATAATACTCAACCCTAATAACCATTCACCATTTCCCTTTTTACCATATCAGACAAATTAGATCACTACAATTTCCTATTCATGAAAACAGAAGGATGGAATTCCGCCTCTTTTTCCCGGAGAAGCAAAGATGATCCCGGAAACAGACTGCCCCAGAAAGCCTATGTGGCGGCCATCAGCGTGAACGGGAAAGAAAGGGAGGGCGTGAAGGTGGTGTTGGCTGGAGCAGGATGAATTCTTAATTCTGTATTCTGTATTCTGTATTTTCAATAGGATGGGCAATTGAATATTTTCTATTTGCAATGCATTGACAATATTAAATTGCCCATTGTCAATCCCATTGACAATACAGAATACAGAATACAGAATCGCAAATCATTCT
>JAHJRE010000146.1 GCA_018831055.1 Bacteroidota bacterium | reverse complement strand
CGGGCAGACATCGGTATTACCGGGGCCAATTTTGTCATAGCACGTCAGGGAGCCATTGCGCTTACGGAAAACGAAGGCAACGGAGTGATGTCGTATTCTTTCCCAAAGGTTCATATTGTGATATGTGGTATTGAAAAGATCATCCCATCAATGGAAGATCTTGATATTTTCTGGCCGCTGCTTGCCACACACGGAACCGGCCAGTTTATGACGGTTTATAATTCTATTGTAAGTGGTCCGCGTCAAAGCGATGAAGAAGACGGTCCGGATGAGATGTATGTTATTTTCCTGGATAACGGAAGAACACGGCTTTTATCAACGGAAAGACAGTGGGTTGCGCTATCGTGTATACGTTGCGGGGCTTGTTTGAACGCTTGTCCGGTTTATCGCAATATAGGCGGTTATACGTATGATACAACATACAGCGGACCTATTGGATCCGTGATCACTCCCTGGATGTGCAGCATGGAAGAATTCAAGCATTTGAGCTTTGCTTCTTCGCTTTGCGGGAAATGCACGGAAGTATGCCCTGTCAATATTCCTCTTCATGAACTCTTGTTGGTGAACCGACATGATTCGGTTGCAAAAGGCTATACTACACGTATGGAAAGAATAACGATGTGGGGTTGGAAAAAAGTGATGCTTAGCAATAAATGGATGGATTTCATAAGTGGAAAAATGAAGAATTTCCTGTTAAGAAAGTTTTTCAGCCGGGCATGGGGTAAACACAGATCACTTCCTGAAATAAGTAAAAACTCGTTCAGGAAGTTTTACAGGGAGAGGGAAGGGGGACCGGAGTGGCGCCCCTGACGGGGCTAACCGTAATTATATTTCCCGGTGATAATCCTGTTACTATTCTTTATTGAAAATTTCGTGAAGTTTGATTCCAAGATCATTGCCGCGCAGGTTGCGGGCGATAATAATACCATCGGGATCAAGAAGCAGATTTGATGGGATGGAGATGATGCCATAGAGGTCTCCGGCAGAACTATTCCAGCCTCTGAGGTCGGAAGCATGGAGCCAGGTCAGGCTGTCGGCGCGTATAGCTTGTTTCCATGCAGAGGTATCTTCATCCAGGGAAACGCCAAGAATTTCAAACCCATTTTCATTATATTTCCTGTAATTCTTAACTAAATTTGGATTTTCCTTACGGCATGGACCGCACCAGGATGCCCAGAAGTCTATGAGCAGGTATTTTCCTTTTGATACTTCCCCGAGTGAAACGGCCTGACCACTGGTGTCATTAAGAACAAAAGGAATAAACGGTTGTCCGATAGCCACTCTTTTAAGTATTTCCACCCTGTCGCGAAGTCTTTGTGTATAAACCGAATTATTAAGGCCTTGATCCAGGGTATCCAGGATGGTAGTTAAATCATCGATCTCGTAATTATAAATATTTTTAGCCGCAATATACGGAGCCACCGGAGAGGCCGGGTTTGAGAAAATATACTGAAGAGCCATTGCGTCCATATCCGCATAAAGCGCTTCAAGGGTCATTTCCATCTCCTCTTCTGCTTCTTTGTCTCCCTTAGACGCTCTCAAATCAGCATAAACATTACGTATTTCATTCATGATCATTCTTTCCTGCCTCAGGTATCTTTCGTATTCAGTATGCGAATCAGACCCGCTGATCAGTGTGCTATCGGGATTCGATGTGTTGATGTTAAGGTTTATATCCGAACCCTCCAGGAAGAAAGGGATGTAGTTCCTGTAACCGGGCAAAAGAAGGTAATGCAATTCCGGTAAACCCGTTTTGCCTGTAAAAGAAAAAGAGTTACCCGACATCATTACCGAGTCAACTGTGATAAACTGTCCGGATTCCCTTTTTTTCAGGAAAACCAAACCATCGAAGATTGTGTCAGCCGTACCGGTAAGTGTATAGTCTTTTTGTTCCGGCGTACCGGGCTTTTCATTGCAGGAAACGAGCGCAGCGGCAATAATTATCAGGATGAAAGATTTTTTTATATTCATGGTGATACATATTTAATTATCAGGGGTAAAGATAAAAAAATCCTTCAGGAAAGGAATTTATTTCCTCCTTCTTAAAATATATTCATTGAGGATAATCATGATCAATGTCAGAATGGTACTGAAAACAACCATTCCCAAAGTTTTGAAGAACTCATCCATCCTGAAAACCTCCAGATAGAAAAGTACTAAATGATGAAAAAATACCAGTATCAGGGAATACATAAAGAACCAGGAAAAGCCCATATCTCGTATGCAGGGTTTCATTTCCGGCTCAATTTCCCGGTTTCCTGTAAGAAAACGTATCACACCCGGCCGAAGAAAAGCCATGAAAGTGGTTGCGGCTGTATGTATTCCAACACTATGCATGAAGATATCAATTATAAGCCCTAAAATGAATCCGGAGATCAGAAACAGCCATTTCGGGGTTTGAAAGGGCAGGATAATGATAAAAAGGACATAAAAGTAAGGGTTGATATAACCGTTTAATCGTATATTGTTGAGTATCAATACCTGAAACAGGATAAGTAGAATAAAAACAAAACTATATTTAATGACCTGCCTATTCATTTTCCTGTTGTTTCAATAAGTTGCGTTGTTCCGGGCTCATAAGGTTCTTAACAACATAAACCTGATATAGAGAATTAAAATCAACTGATAATCTGATTGTTGCCCGGTTAAGATTTTCAGTTGAGCCCGATTGCAATTCTTCTACGGTTCCGATTGTAATACCTGCCGGGAAAAAGAAGGAAAACCCGCTGGTTTGCACTGTATCTCCCTCTTCCAGTTTAATATGGTTGGGGATATCAAGAAGAGTTGCATAGCGGTAATCGTAACCATCCCACACAATGTTGGCAAGCTGTCCGTTTTTCCTGATCGTTGCGCTGAAACGGGCATCCTGGTGAAGCAGAGACATTACGGTAGAAAAATTTTCAGAGACCTCGATAACGATGCCGGTCAGTCCGGAAGGTGAGATCACACCCATTTCTTCCTGCAAGCCATGTTTTCTTCCTTTGTCGATCATTAAATAATTATTACGGCGTTGGGTGGAATTGCTTATCACGCGGGCAGGGATGAATCTGAAATTGGTATCGAGAAAAACATATTCGTTAGTATCTGAGAGAAGGAAGGAGGTTTTCAGAATATTTCTGAGTCGGGCGTTTTCATCGGCCAGGGCCTGGTTGGCTTTTTTAAGATAGAAATAATCGCTGACAGCGGCTTGCATTGCATTTACTTTACCTGTGATGATATTGGTAGAGTTGATGATTTTGGTATGTGGATATGGGTTGTGGCTGATAAGCAGGAGGACGGCTATCAATTCCAGGGAAATGAAAAGAAAGAAAAAGTATTGTTTTCTGATGAATGCAAACAGTGTTCGCATGGGTTCCTTCCTCTATTTGATAAGGAATGTAAATTTATCAAAGTTTTTCAGGGCTATTCCGGTGCCTCTGGCTACAGCTCTAAGCGGATCTTCGGCCACATGGATAGGAAGTTTGGTTTTCATGTGCAAACGTTTATCGAGACCCCGCAACATGGAGCCCCCACCGGCAAGATAAATACCTGTGCGGTAGATATCTGCTGCCAGTTCCGGCGGTGTCATTTCGAGAGCGTTGAGTACTGCTGCTTCTATTTTTGAGATTGATTTATCCAGGGCGTGTGCAATTTCAGCGTAGTTGACGATTATTTCCTTCGGGATGCCGGTAAGCATATCTCTTCCATGGACGGCGAAGTCATCCGGCGGATTATCCAGCTCAGGAAGGGAAGACCCTACTTCGATCTTGATCCTCTCGGCGGTCCTTTCCCCTATATTGATATTATGTTGTTTGCGCATGTATTCGATGATATCGTAGTTGAAATCATCACCGGCGATACGAATGGATTTATTGTTAACGATGCCACCGAGGGCTATCACGGCAATTTCACTGGTACCGCCACCGATATCGATCACCATGTTTCCTGTTGGTTCGAGTACATCGATCCCTATCCCGATGGCGGCAGCCATTGGTTCGTGGATCAGCTTAACCTCTTTGGCGCCGGCTTGTTCCGCACTGTCTTTAACGGCTCTTTCTTCCACCTCCGTGATGCCGGAGGGGATGCAAATAACCATTTTTAATGCCGGAGGGAAGATGGATTTTTTCGGAAAGATCATTTTGATCATTTCCCGTATCATAAACTCAGCGGCCTGAAAATCGGCAATAACACCATCGCGCAAGGGGCGTATGGTTTTGATGTTCTCATGTGTTTTACCATGCATCATCATGGCTTTCTTACCAACGGCGATAATCTTTCCTGTTTCCCTTTCAATGGCGACAATGGAAGGTTCGTCAACAACTACCTTATCGTTGTGTATAATAATTGTATTGGCCGTTCCCAGGTCAATTGCGATCTCCTTGGTCAAAAAAGAAAATAGTCCCATATTTCCTTTGTTAATTAGTGTTTAAAATGCCGTTTTCCTGTGAAAACCATCGACAAACCGTTTTGGTTGCAATAGTCGATAGATTCCTGGTCTCTTACTGATCCTCCTGGTTGTATCACTGCATCGATTCCTGCTTTATGAGCCAGTTCCACGGAATCGGAGAAGGGAAAAAACGCATCGGAAGCCATTACGGCTCCCTGCAGATCGAATCCAAAGGTATGCGCTTTTTCAATAGCTTGCTTTACAGCATCTACACGGGAAGTTTGTCCAACTCCACCCGCAATCAACTGTTTGTTCTTTGCCAGCACGATGGCGTTTGATTTGGTATGTTTCACCACTTTGTTGGCAAATAAAAGATCTTCTTTTACAGCAGGATCGGGTTGTTTTACCGTTACGGTTTCCATTTCATCGAGAGAAAGCGGTATTTCGTCCTTATCCTGCATCAATACCCCGTTAAGCAGTGATTTAAACTGTTTGCGCGGAAAACTGAATGAATTTTTCTTCAAAATGATCCTGTTTTTCTTTGACTTAAGAAGATCCAGGGCATTATCTTCATAATTGCCGGCCAGGATCACCTCAAAGAAAAGCTTATTGATTTCTTCAGCAGCAGGAAGATCAATATCTCCGTTACAAATCAAAACCCCACCGAAAGCGGATAAGGGGTCGGCTTCGAGGGCAGCCAGGTAAGCATCCCTGACATTGTCCCTGCATGCTAATCCACAAGGATTTGTATGTTTCAGGATGGCAAAGCAAACAGGATTGAATTCAGCAATAAGCTGTATACCCGCATCGATATCTACAAGGTTGTTATAACTGATTTCTTTACCATGGAGTTGTTCGAATACATCTTCGGTCTTACCGAAAAAATATCCCCTTTGGTGAGGATTTTCACCGTAACGGAGTGTCATCTCACCGGATGAAGCATACCTGAATGCAGGCAAATGTTGTTCCTGGTTGAAATACTGAAATATGGCAGTATCATAGGCCGAGGAGACTTCAAAAGCCCGGGTGGCAAAATATTTACGTTGCTCAAGGCTGGTATAACCTTGTCCTTCTTCCAGGATTTTTATTAATTCATTATAATACAGCGAGGAAGGAATTACCAATACGTCGGTAAAATTTTTCGCGGCAGCCCTTATGAGCGATATGCCCCCAATATCGATTTTCTCAATGATCTCATTTTCCGGTGCTCCGGAGGCAACAGTACTTTCAAAGGGATAGAGATCCACGATCACCAGGTCGAATTCCGGAATGCTGTATTCGTGCATTTGCCGGACGTCTTCTTCGTGTTGGCGGCGGCCAAGTATGCCCCCAAAAACCTTTGGGTGCAAAGTTTTAACCCTTCCTCCAAGTATCGAAGGATAGCTCGTGAGGGATTCCACTGTATGGGCCTCCGTCCCGTTCCTTACAATATGATCGTAGGTTCCTCCTGTCGAATATATGCCAATGTCAAGCTTTTCCAATAAAGATATGATCTTATCCAGATGATCTTTATAATAAACCGAAACAAGGGCATTATTGATTTTCTTGTTCATTGTGTGCTTCTTGCTGAATTCCACCGTTGCGTCAAAATTAATGCTTATTTCTTAAAGTATTTGCATAACTTTACAAATTGTTGAAGTATTGAATATTTACCATGATAGTCATTCGTCTTATACGGGAAAGTTTTGTCTTTGCCATGCATGAACTTGTGGTTAACAAGACCCGCACAGTTTTAACGCTTTTAGGCATAACCATTGGTATTTTTTCGATCATATCGATTTATACCATTTTTGATTCTATGGAGCGGAATATCCGTAAAGGGATAGAATCGTTGGGAGATAATGTTTTATTCATACAGAAGTGGCCCTGGGCCATGGGTGGTGATTATCCCTGGTGGAAGTATTTTCAGCGACCTGAGCCTACTCTTGACGATTTGCGTGAGATACAAAAGCGGAGTATGACAGCAGATGCTGCCGCATTCTTTATCGGGACGTCGAGGACGGTGAAGTACCTGGGAAACAGCATTGAAAATGCGAATATTATAGCGGTTTCACACGATTATTCACGGGTAATGCCATTCGACCTGAGTGATGGCAGGTATTTTACTCCTGTAGAATCGCAGGCGGGCCGGCCGGTTGCCATCATAGGGTCGGAGATCGCCACCAATCTCTTCCAGGGCCTTGATCCCATCGGAAGGAAAATCAAGATTTTTGGCAGGAACATCGAAGTTATCGGGTTGATGAAAAAAGAAGGAGAAGACTTCTTTGGCAATACTTCTGACGACCAGATCATCATTCCCATACAGTTTGCACGGTCCGAACTCAACATTCGGGACATGGGTACTACTATTCTGGTGAGAGGAAAACCCAATGTGAGCAATGAAGAGATGAAAGATGAGCTGACGGGCATCCTGAGGAGTGTTCATAAGTTAAAGCCCCGTGCGGAGGATGATTTCGCCATCAATGAGACCGATATAATCACCAAGGGATTCGACCAGTTATTTGGAGTCATCGCGGTTGTAGGGCTCATTATCAGTATTTTCTCACTGTTGGTAGGAGGTTTTGGGATTGCCAACATCATGTTTGTAAGTGTGAGGGAGAGGATCAACATCATCGGCATACAGAAATCACTGGGAGCAAAGCGTTATTTCATCCTGTTGCAATTCCTGTTTGAATCGGTATTCCTGGCATTGATCGGTGGTTTGATCGGATTGCTTCTGGTACTTATATTAACCTTTGCCGGGGAGAGCCTGTTCGATATGGAGTTGATGCTCACCATGAGGAATATCATCATCGGGGTGGTTGTATCTTCGATGATCGGACTATTATCGGGGATTATCCCGGCTTATATGGCTTCCAGGCTTGATCCCGTGGAAGCCATACGTTCCAATTCCTAATAGAAGTAAACTCTGTTATCGATGATGTCCGCGTTATCCATGATAGCACGGTAAGGATAATTGTTATCCACTCTTCTCTGGAATTCGGTTTCCAGGTTTTTCTTGTAAAAATCGAAGGTTGCGGTTTCGGGTACTTGTCCGAAACGGTCTACTACGATAGCAAAAACAGCTCCACCGCCCTGCAGGGGTCCTTTGAACTCGTTTTCATTCATGGCAAATATGGTACCGATAATGCGGTGTTCTGCTCCGAATCCCGGGATATTCCTGGAATCGAAGGTAAGGGTATAATTCGTGTCGAGATCAAGATTCAGATCTCTTGCAAGAACATTCAGGTCTGAAGATCCGTTTTTGCTGATCAGTTCAGAAATATATTCGCCTTTCTTCTCATTTTTCATGTTATTGACCAGTCTTTCCCTCATTTCATCGGCAGATATCACTCCTTTTTGTCTTTCAGCGGTAATAAGAGCTACCAGGTATTTACCATCGAGGTCGAATACGGGTGAAACGGCGTCTACTTTTGCATTATCACTAAATACCCAGCGGACAACGGAGCGCGGGTTATCCAGTCCGGGAATGGTGTTTGTCATTTCCTTGAGGTAGGTAGCTGATCTTTTATCAAGGCCCAGGTCGATCACGGCCTGCTCGAATTTTTCGGGATTATTGTTTTCACCGGCAAATTTGCTGGCTTCCACGTAAATTTTCTGGAATGTTTCGGTGCTGGGTTCAACGGCGCGGTCGATAACTGCAACCCGGGCTTTCTTCACGGGGGTTGACTTTCCTGTAATCTTCAGAACATGGAAACCAAAGGGTGTTTCAATAAATTCCACATCACCGGGTTTTCCATTTGCGACGGCTTCATTGAAGGCGTGTATCATAGCCCCATCGGGGAACCAGCCCAGGTCTCCATTATTGGATTGAACCGAACCGTCGTTGGAAAAAGCCACAGCAAGTTCCTGGAGACGGTTGGGGTTACGACGTAGGATATTATAAAGGCTATCAGCTATTGCCTGAGCACGTTCACGGTTACGGGTCACGTCTTCTGCAGCACGGAGAGCTCCGCGGTATGCAATAAGTATATGTTCGGCCTTCATGGAGTCAGGACGGTATTGTACATCGATCAGTTTACCCATATGCCAGGCATTATCCAGGAAATAAGGCTGTATCAATGTTCCGGGTGCTGCGTTGAAAGCAATGGTATCCAAAGCAACAGGAAGAACGCCCTGAAGCCACCATGTGCTGTCGTAACGGTTGTCGGAAGTGGCGTTTACAAACATCTCGATGTTCTCGGAATATTGAAGTTCCTGGAAAATCCTGAAAACCTCAGCTTTTGTTTTTTCATAATCCTCATCCGAAGGCTCCACATCAAAAACTATGTAGTCGATATCGCGCGTAAATTCCTGCTCGAATTTATGTTTGTTTTCTTCGTAGTATTCCATGTATTCATCATCGGTGTAAGATACCAGTGAATCGGGTACATCAGCATATTTTTTATAAGCATAGCGGAATTCTGCGTTTTTCTTTTGGTTTTCATACTGCATTTTAGCAAATGCGTCCGGAACATAAAAACCTTTGCTGATCAGGTTATTGTATTTGGTATTAACCCGGTCACGTTTGATGTATTTCTCAAAATTCACCCATTGTCTTTGCTGTTGAGGCGTCATTTGATTGAGACTTTGGAGATAACGGATCACAAATTCGCGATCGAAACGTCCCGTTTCAGGATTAACGAAATATTGGAGGATCAGTCTGTGTGGGTTGTTTCCCTGTATCAGATCGAACAGTTCATCCGATGAAACAGCCAGACCAAGTTCTTCATATTCATTATCCATAAGGATTTCATTCAAGTACTGGTCCCAGGTATTGTTTCTTACCACGAAAGCTTCGTCATAGGTAAGGTTTTCCTTGTTCTGGTTGATCTTCTGGGCCTCTATATTTTCTTCCACCCGATAGTTGAAATCCGAAAAAGAAATTTTAACATCTTCTATCTCACCAACATCTTTGTATTGGTTAGGTCTTGCCGAAAAAAGATCGCTGAGTACAAAAGCGGCGATAGCAACGCCAACAAGAATTACAGCTAAGCCGGAATGTTTTCTGATTCTACCTATAACAGCCATAGTTATATATTTTTTTTAGAGGGTGCAAAGGTATAATTAAATTTTTTAATTGCCGAATTATTCTTCTGATTTTAAGTGCACCTGGTCGATCCGGTTGCGGCTGGAATGGACAATATGGAAAAGCATGTCACCGATAATAATTTTTTCATCGGGTCCGGGAATGCTTTCATGGTGGCGCAGGATAAGCCCGGCGAGGGTTTCATAATCTTCCGATTCGGGCAGATTAAGATTATATTTTTCATTGAGATAGTCTATCTCAAGACGGCCGGAGAAAAGGTATTCACCGTTTCCGAGGTCTTTTTCCACAAGATCTTCTTCGTCGTATTCATCTTCTATTTCTCCAAAGATCTCTTCGATGATATCTTCCATTGTGACCATACCTGATGTACCACCGAATTCATCCACGACGACGGCAATGCTTTTATGTTCTCTGATGAACATTGACAACACCTCATTGGCCAGCATAGTTTCGGGGATATAATTAAGCGATCTTATGATGCGTGCAATACTTTGCGGATTGTGAAAGAGGTCGGAATGATGAGTATAGCCGATAATGTTGTCGATGGAATCCTGGAAAACGGGAATTTTGGAAAAGCCGGTTTCGGAAAATTTCTTTCTTAGATTATCAATGCTATCGTTCACCTCAATGGCTTCAATATCTGTTCTGGGCACCATACATTCCCGTATTTTCACGTCCCTGAATTCAATGGCATTCTGGAACATCTGGATTTCAGGTATGCTGCTGCCTTCCTGGCTTTGTTCTCCGGCAAAGGTTTGAAGGTAATCATCCAGATCGGTGGAATGCATGACAGTGCGCCGTACAACAGGTTTCTCGCGAAAGATGATCATAAAAAACATTTTCCCGAGGATATTGAAGATAAGCACCAATGGGCAGAACAGGATATAAATCACAAAAAAGGGTATGGCGAAGATATTCAGCACAGCGTTTGGATTGATCCTCACCAGTATTTTCGGGAGGAATTCGGCCAGAAGGATGATCAGAATAAAGGCTACAATAATCTGGAGCGGCAATAATACCCAGGAAAAAGCTGTCTGATAAGGAATCAATGATTCGAGCAATCCTGCAAGGGCTATCGTACCAACCACAATGGCAAAATCATTACCCAGCAGAATGGTTCCTGTGAATCTGGAGGGACGGGAATTCAGGAAAGAAATAATGCGGGCGGGAAGAAGCCCTTTGCTTTTATCAATTTCAATTTTCAGGCTGTTTGACAAGGAAAAAGCTGTTTCCATGCCTGAAAAAAAGGCCGACAGGAGCAGGGTGATGATAACGATCAGCCAGTTGTCCATACTATTATTTTTACCGGTCAGAGTCTTCTACCGTGATATCTCCGGATGGGTGGAGTAAACGCCTTCTGGTGAAAGTCTGATCCGACTCCAGCCCTTCTCCGTAAAGGACACCACTTTCGCTGGTCAGCTTCGAAAATTTATTTGAGTAGATCAATTCCTTAGTCTGATCCCAGATCAATTCTTCCGTATTTAATGTTTCCCCGGTTTCGTGGTTTATAACAACCACGTTTCCATGAGCTTCCATAATTTTACGTTCCGGGTAGTTGATTCCATAGTTGGCTGTCAGCACGGTTTTCACGGTTTGCAGAGAATCGTAGAAGACCACTTTGAAACCATCCGGGAACTCCATCCTGGGATTCTTACCCCCATAATTATTCATAAGCGGTGCGCTGAGTTTTACCTGCACGGCAGCGTTTTCAGAATAGAGAAATTCGATATTTTTTGCGGTCACGTCGGGAAGAGTATCCAGCATGCTTTCCATGGCCTGGATATCCTTCATATTGTTTTTGCAGGAAAAGAGCAGGATGATTGTCAGGCAGGCAGCCAATGCTTTCAGGAGCCGTACCGGTGTTATAAACTTGGTAAAAAACATTTCTTACTGAGCTGCGGCTCTCACCGTAGTCTTTTCGTTAATCCAGCATTCGACGGTAAATTCATCTCCTTCATTGAGGTTATTAAAGAAAATATTCTCGATGGGAGGAAAATACGATGAATAGGAGGCAATTCTGGAATTGGCAAGTTCAGCCATTTCAGGATCAATTCTTTTTGCCTGATAGTATTTGTCGACAGCGGCCCAGTACGCGACTTTTTTGGTGAACTCGTTATCACCGCAGGAGGAAGCTGATTCGGCATACATGTCACCGATCAGGATAAGAGGATGGCCGTCGTTGGGTCTAAGATCGAGTGATTTCATGGCATAACTGCGTGCGAGCGGGTAGTTTTTAAGTTGTTTGTAAGCGCTTGCAAGCAACAGGTAGCTGTCGGCAACATCATCAGGATTATCGAGCTTTTCACCCTCTTTCAAAAATTTGACTGCTTCCTGATAATCCTCTTTCTTTGTCAGCATTTTTCCGATAAGATAAGCTGACTCAGCATTGGGTTCCAATTCATAAAGCTTAAGTGTAGCATCGAAATACAACTGATCATCGGTGCATTTTTTCTTGTCCATGATCTTTGTAATCTTTTTCAGCAGGTCGGTATTTTCTGGTGATTCTTTGAATTTTTTGCCATAGATCTCAATAAGCGCTTCACAGGTAGCGTAAGGCTCGAAAGTAAGATCAATATTACCCTTCACATTTTCCCAGTTGGTTTTTTTCCGTTCGTCATCAGCGTAACGTGAAATATTATAATCGATGATTTTAGAGCTTTGGTCATAGTTATCGAAGATAATATCGGGGCCGGCTTTACCTTCATCGATCATTTTTTTGGTGGCCCTCATGTAAAATACCAGCACATCGGGATAAGAGTCGTTACCATCGAGTTCGATGGAGCGTTTCAGGATATCATAAATCTGTTCAAAGGCTTCCGGGCGATAGGAATACATATCAACTCCTTTGCGGCCAAGCACATAACCTTCCTTGCCAAAATATTCTATACGGCGGTCGTATATCATAAAAAGGGTGTCAATAAGTTTTTCCTTGCGTGCAGCGTCTTTTTCGTTCTTGATTCTCCATTCAGCTATTTTTATCCCATCGAGGTAAATACTCTGTCGGGAGGCAGGGCAGTTCATGAAGACCCATCTCCAGGGTTTTAGGGCGTCTTTTACCGAAGCATTGGTAAATTTGCTTGCTTTCCATTGTTTGAATGACTCAAGGTATAAGGAAAGGTTTGTGATACAGGTAATGCTGTCTTCACCATATTTGGGAATATTCAGGCCCGTTCCGGCTTCTTCGCCGGTTTCTTCATCCTGGGCTGTAACAATGCCTGCCGTTAGGAACAGGATCAGCGTAATGAGAATTGAAAGAATCTTTGCTTTCATGTCTTTCCGTATATTTATGTTTATCTGTATTTACTTCTTATAAACCAATTTTCATGGATAGTGATCCCAAGGGTAAATTTAACAAAATTTTCCCTGATGAGGTTATTATTTGTCGTTCCGAATTTACCTATTTCAAAACCGAAGTTAAGCATAGAGCTGGATCTTGAAACCGGTAAACCAAATCCAAAACTTATGCCAATTTCATTCAGATGATTGTTTCTCAGATAAATGTTCGACATGCCATATTTGAATCCAAGCCTGTACCTGATCTTTTTCATATACGATCGGAGAGCGTCAATATCCGGGATATATTCTCCGCCAACGGCAATGCTCCAGCTGTTTTTCAGTGAATCTTTATATCCGAAAGCTTCGTATTTCGACCATTCCTGCCAGTTAAAATCTATCCCGATCTTCCAGTGCAGGGGCATTTCGAGTGTAATACCGGCACCTGCCTGCATGGGGATGGTGATGGTTCCGCTGTGCTCCTTATCGTATACCACTGTATCGCCAAAGTATTCAACACCGTTGTAGGAACCAATGAATGTATTGGCAAGATACTCTCGCCTGGTCTTCAGACGGGTTTGCGGAGAATAGGTCAATCCTGCGGAAATGATCTGTTTGTTCTTCATGACTTTACGGTACAACATACCGAAACTGAAGCTAAAGTCTCCAACCCGAAAGAGATTATCCATCTGTGCATTTATGTACGTGTCGATGGAATCCGGAAAGAAAATATTCCTGGATTTCTCTATGGTACCAAAATTATAGAATGCGTTTGCACCCAGGGAAAGGTTTTTTGTTATTTTAACGGCTGTTCCGGCAAAAACCTGGGTGATGCCTCCGTTTCCTTCGTATTGTATTTGTGTTTTTCCAATATTGGTCAGGTATTGCTGTGTAAGGATATTATATCCCACGTCACTGTAAGGAACGATCCCAAAACTTGCCTTAAACCTTTTTGAGACCGGAAATCCGAACAGCAGGTGGTTGAGGGAGGCGTAACTGGCATTTTCGGAGGTATTGATATTTTTCAAGGTCCGGCGGCTCGACAACACGCCACCTTCGAAAAGGAAGGTGGAAGAGTCAAAAACAATATAGGTTGCCGGATTGAAAATATTGATCATATTGCCGGAATTAACGGCATTGCGTATGCCTCCCATCGACATCAAAACGGTATTGTAACTATCCGATCTTAAATTACCCACGCCATAATATGAATATGGGGAACTTATCCTGACCTGTGCTATCATGTCAGAAGACAGAAGGATCACAAACAGGATCAGGATGTGGCTAAGGTTGCCTTTGTTCAATTGCATGGGAATCCAATATATTTTTTAAACCACGTAGTACGATGTTTGGGACTGCAAAGATGTTATTTTTTAGCTTTTTATCAAAATAATTAAGGTCCCCGCCACTTAAAACTACTGTTAAATTATTGTAAATTTTTCGATATTGATCGATAATTCCATTGATTTCAGCTAACATTCCGTTCACAACGCCCGATTGAATAGACTCGTGTGTGGTTGTTCCTGTTAATGGTATATTATCTTTTGTCTTGCATAATGGAAGTTTATCGGTAAATTCATGCAGAGCCCGGAAACGCATTTTCATCCCTGGTGAGATGGCTCCTCCTGAATAAACTCCTTGTTTGTTGACAAAGTCATAGGTCAGGCAGGTACCGGCCATGATCACAAGCACATCATTATCGGGATAAAGCATATGTCCGGCCACAGCCGCTGCCAGCCTGTCTTTTCCGAGTGTTTCCGGGGTGGAGTATCCGATTTGCAAGGGTAAATGCGTGTTTTCATCCAGTTCGGTATGCAGGCTATGCTTTTCCAGGAAATGGCTTATCCAGGAAGGATGGTTCCTGACAGAGGAAATGATGGACCTTTTTACAGGAAAACGATTCAGGATTTGTTTAAGCTCTTCCTGTTCAATATTGGGGACGGCCAGGAGAAATACTTCCGTATTGCCTTTAAAAATGGCAATTTTTGTTAAAGTATTACCGAAATCAATGATCAGATCCATAACGTAGGATAGTCAACGTAAAGATAGCTTAAAAATTGCAAAATCGTAAGATCCCGTGGCAGAAGCCGGATTATTTGCGGCCAAAATCCGCGGGGATCTCTCCCCATGCTTCGGTTTCCCATTTGAACAGAGGATTGGGATAGCTATGGTTTTGCAGCCAGATAAGCGCTCTTTCCAATAATTCAAAGCTTTTTTCATTGCCTTTGCCAGGTTGAAGGGTTGTTTTAACCTTCTTGTTTTTTACCCAGGTGAGGGCAGTCGTTGAATCGGAATACAAAGGAATGGTACTTCCCTGCTTATGCAAATATCCCAACCCATGAACAATGGCAAGGAACTCCCCGATATTGACAGTCGAATTGGGAAAAGGGCCGGCATGAAACAAGACCGTTCCAGATGCGGTATCTACGCCTCTGTATTCCATGGTACCGGGATTCCCGCTGCAGGCAGCATCGACAGAAATGCTGGGAATAACCGGGTTGCCGCAGGCTTTTTTTTTGTCTCTGGTCTTCCCTGCCTTTTGATTGGCTTTTCCAATGTATTTCCATGGAGAACTATCCAGAGCTTTTAAAGCGTCTTCTTTGTCGCTGAATGATCGGTACAGAGCACCTTCGAATCCTCCGACCTGTTCGAAACAATCTTTCCAGTTTTCAAAAACCCCGGTATTCCGGCCTTTCCAAACGACATAATACTTTTTTTCAGACAATTGTGTAGTTTTTTTTTATCAACTTCAAAATAAGGGATTTTTTTTCATATATTTGCATGCGTAAAGTTGGGTTAACTTTACAGATAAGTTATCGTAATCAAAGCCAAACGTGTAGTCATGAAAAGTACGCTAACCAGTCTTTTAATCATTTTAGCCATTATTGTGCTTTCTCTGTATCAGCAACCTGCTTATAGTTCTTCTCCACCTCCACCTCCGCCCGGCCATGGTTCGTCAGGTAATGTTCCCGGTGGTGGCGCGAGCATTGAAGGAGGATTGCTTATTTTTTTAGCCCTTGCTGCCGGTTATGGTGCTAAAAGGGCTTATGAGAACTGGAAACTGAAAGGGAGCGAAGAAAAGGTGTAATTGAAAATCTTGTCAAATTTTGGCAGGATTCTCATATTGGTTCAGGCTTCAGGCTTCAGGTTGCAGGTAGTTTGAGTGTGTGTGATAAGTGAGAGTTGTGACCTGTAACTTGTAACATGTAACCTGCATCTTGTAACTTGTAACGTGCAACTTTTTGTAATTGTCTGCCGATATCATGTTATCTATTTTTATTCCTGTTATTTTATTTTAATTTTGCAAAACAGCCTTTCATGGTTTTGTAAAACAGTTAACCCAATTAATAACAGGAAGCTTTATGAACACCCAGGAAGAAAATTTCAAAACACAACCCGGAAACCAGCGCATGAAAGGAAAGGTCAGGCAGTATCAGATCTTTCTGATCCTTTTGCTAATAGTCGTTGCTGCTTTGGTGATATGGCTTTTTCTCAGCAAATCGAAACTGAATAATCTTCTCAATGAGAAGGAGCAGCAAAGGATAGAACTTACCAATGAGCTCGATTCCTTGCTGGGGGAACACGAAAAGGTCAAGCTTGAATATGGTCAACTTGCCGATTCTCTTACCGTTAAAGACAGTGTCATTCAGGCCAATGCCATAGAAATCCGGAAATTGCTCGACACACAGTGGGAGTATTACAAGATCAAGAAGAAACTTGCCAGGCTCCAGGAAGTCTCACAGGGTTATGTTCGGCAGATGGATTCACTTTACCGCGTTAATGAAGCCTTATCGGAGGAGAACGAACTGATCCGCAAAGACCTTCAGCAGGTCAAACGTGAGAAAGACCTTGTAATGAAAGATAAGGAGATGTTACAGGAAAAGGTAGGGATAGCGTCTGTATTGCAGGCATATAATATAACCGTGGAAGGCATTCGTTCACGCGGGGGTGGCAGCCGTGATAAGGTTACCGACAAGGCTACCCGTCTTGATAAGATCAAGGTTTGCTTTACCATCAGTAAAAATGAGATCCTAACCCCTGGAATCAAAGAGGTTTATGTCAGAATAGCAAGACCGGATAAGGAAATCCTGACGAAAGACCGTACCCAGGACTATACCTTTATATATCAGGGCGAACCTATCCAATATTCCATGAAGGAAGAGATCGATTACCGGAATGAAGCCATGGACCTATGCCTCTACTGGTTTAAGAAGTATGAGGGTCAGCCCATTGATATTGGTACGTATCATGTCGATATCTTTGCCGACGATAACGTGATAGGTCATACCACCTTTACACTTCGCTAAGAAAACTGCTTTTCAGGCGCGTTTTATAGAAAATGATATATCTATACTTATATCAAAGTGTAATCCTCTGTCGAGTTCAATCCTGAAAAAGGATAAAAACGCAAGCATTAGCAGGAAAAATAGCCAGCGGAACGAATGCCGCTGACGGTAATTCTTCAGTATCCATGATCTGGGAGCAGCATCCCTGTTGAAATACATGGGTACCAGCAAAAATCCCATCGTGGCAAACATGATGGTTTCATAAGGAAAATTAAAATTGTTGGGAATTTTCACCAGTATGATCAGCAGCGATCCCAGGATCCAGGGAATAATTGCCTGCCGTAAGATCATGGCCCGGTTTTCGTTTGGGGAGGTCTTTCCTGCTGCCATACCGGTTTCAAGGAAGCGGCCGGCAGAAAAGTAACCTATGATGCCCAGCATGAACAATGCCAGCAATGCCAGCAATAACTTAAAAAAGGTAATTACATACAGCCAGTTTACCACGTATCCAAAGCCTTCATCGGTGCTGATTCCTGATACAAGAGCACCTAAAAAATGATTGATCGCATGAAAAGAAAGCCAGAGAACAAAAAGCCGGGTATAACCCCGCACCCGGTTCATACTGAACACTTTGAAGTACAGTAAAATACCTACCGCCAGACAAACCACCGGGCCTGATATCGTGATCACGATGATGTTGAAACGGGTCCATTTAGGAGAAAAATCGTTGAAAGCAAGATCATAATAGTATAAAACAGAATCCAGCTCCCAGAGTCCGGCTGTCAGAATAACTATAATCTGATAAAGAAGATAGATTAAAACATAGCTCAGGATAAAGAGAGTCAGGGAGTTAACAAACTGAAAAACCGCACTTCTGTTGAATGAAGGTAAGGAGATGAAATTGAAAAGCGAACGTTCCGGCCTCGCTTTCTCAGCTTTTCGTAATGCCGCCTGCATTTTTTTCTCCCTGCGTATGCTGTCACGGTGATGCCGGCGGGCAATCTTTTTTTTGTATCTCTTGCGTGCGTTTTCCTCCCTGCGTGCTTTGAGCCCGCGGAAATAATCGCGTATACGCTGCAGCAAACCTGGCTTTACAGGCCTGCGCCTTCGGGATCGTTTCATAAAAACCGTTTTCTTTTTCCTATGACGAAGTTAGGGAAATTTTGTGTGAATAACACAACCGATGTTGTAATCGAAGATCGCAGATCGGAGATCGGAGAACAGATCTGCGATTCTAAATTAAATGTTTATCTTCGCTCCTCAATAAAATTTCATGATGGGTTATACAGAAAAACTCGACGCTCTGCTCGATCGCTATAAGCTGAAACCGCTCAAGGGTGTGATGATTTTCATGCTGATCACGGTGATCATCCATGTTGCCTGGCGCTTATGGGCTTATCGGCTGCATTATTTCCCTATACAGGATTTTATGAATGCAGCCGGGAATTTTATGGCAGACATAGTATTCCGGCAGGGCTCCTGGTTTGTTCAGCATGTTCTTGGGATTGAGATCACTACGGCAAACAACACCATGTACTTCAGTAATAACGGGTATATAGCAATTAACACAGGTTGTTCGGGACTAAAACCCATGGTGCAGTTCGTGCTGCTGATGATGCTTTATCCTGGTCCGTGGATGAAAAAGCTATGGTTTATCCCAATGGGAATTGTGGTAGTCCATTTAACCAATCTTTTCCGGGTCACCGGGCTTTCGGTCGTTATCATGGAATGGCCGAATTACTGGCATTTCAGTCATGATTATCTATTCCGGCCTTTCTTTTATGTGGTGATCTTTGCCATGTGGTTGTGGTGGGAAGAGAAGCTGCGGCGCTGATTGGTTCAATATCCGGCCACTACAACGGTTTCTTTGCATTTACTCACTTTTCCGTCCATTCCTGTTACCTGGAAATAAATTATATAAATACCTTTCCGGCAAGGTGTATTGCGTTCATCGAGGCCATCCCAGATGAAGGTCCCGGAAGCACCGAGCAATACCTGTTCTGCCAGTCTTCTGAGGGGATATCCCATATCGTCGAAAATTAACAGATTGCCTGTACAGCCGGTCTGTTCAAGTTGATAAGCGATGGTACACACGCTGTTTTCCCCGCTGCCGCTGCCGGGGTAAATGACTTTGGGAGTTACGTTTAATATATCTGTTGATTCCGTCACTTCTGCATACTGGGAATTTAATCTTCCGGGAGTGCCAAAGCCAAAGTCCTGCGCTGCACTGTGCCAGTTTTCAGGATCTGAGGAGGGAAAAGCAGGGTTAATACGTTCCAGGGAGATACCGTCGGTGAACACAAGCAAAGGATAATGCATATCCACGGAGTAATCCACTGCGTCGAGGCATAAATTATCTGGTCCGGTAAGCAGGATACGGCCCGATTCGTTGTTCAGTGAAGGGAAATTGGGGTTGCACAGGATCCTTGACATGCCGGGTACATAATAGCATTCTCTCACTTTCTCAGGGCAACCGGTAAATACAACATATTCACCAGGAAGAAGCTGTAAACAGCAATCCGTCAGAATTCCGCCGGTGGTATCGGGAGGATCCGGCCATCGTTCTTTTACGGTGTATAAGCCACATTCACTCAGCTCCAGTGTTTCTGAAGATGCGTTGTACAATTCAATATATTCCCCACAGCCATCCAGGGGATCGAAAAGGATCTCATTGATCACAATGCTGTTAGCGAAAGGATCGACAGGAAGGCCTAACTTTTTTCTGATCAGGGATGTTTGCACAGTCCCATTGCAATTCAACAACCCCGCTTCTGTTTCCAGTTCGTAAATCAACCCGCTTTGAAGCTTTCCTGTTAACTCCAGCAGGAATTGCTTGTTGTAATTACCGTTTCCGGTGATCTTACAAGGGACCATTCCTCCCGGAAATATCCTGAAATGGTCAGCCCATCCCATGATGCCGGCATCCATTCCCTGGCTGAAAGTCAGCATAATTTCCGAATCGGAAAGCACACAAAGGTTTTCCATGTTGATTTCCGGTTGGAATGGGTTGTTTACGGGGTTCTCTGTGCCCGGCGATCCGCCATAAGGCGAAGTACTGGTTATATAGTTGTCTTCCAGGAGGCAGGGATTGAAAGTATTAACCATTTCGAGGGAATATCCACCTTCCTTTTTATCGGAAGAGGTGTGCCAAAGGGGATCGTAGTACATTTCGTGGATGATTGTATTATTGCGGCTGGCCAGAGAAAGAGAAGTCCCGTTGTTAGGCAGGCTCAGGCTTTCGAGGCTTGCTATAAGGCCAAAGGGTTCCAGCATGGAAAGCATGGATTCTGCTGTCAGGATGAGATAGCCTTGCGGGGGCAGAGCAATCAATCCGGAAATGTCTCTTTTCGTTTCGCCATAAGTCAACGACCATCCGTTCATATCCACCGGATATCCTGAAGCATTGTAAAGTTCAACATATTCTGCATCCGGCAGGCCGACCGGTGGGGAAGGATCTGCCATGATCTCGCTGATCACCACATCCCCGTAAACGGGTAAAAACCAGGTAAATGGGATGGCTGTGTCGGGCATTATGTTTCCTGAAAGGTCTGCAAGCCCCTGGAGCGAGAGGTAACAGGTTTGTTTATTCGGGAAGGCATCCTGGAAAAGCAATAGCAAGGAAGATGGGTTTTCAGGCAAGCATATGGCAGTATCAGGATGCAGGGAAGCAGGTTGCAGGATGTAGTGTTGAGGGAGGGTGGCGAAGGAAATGTCCAGGTTTTCGCTGAATGTAAGATTGAGGCTTAGTGAGTCAATGATAGAAAGATTTTCTACATGAGGAGGTATAGTATCCTGACAAACCGGGCCCATGTAGAAATTGTCGAAATAGAATTTGGTGCAGTTGCTTTTGGTATAGGTGCAAAGTACCCCCAGATAGCCGTTTTCAATATTCAGGATGGCCTGGCCACAGGTTTCTTCCTGGTAATATTGTCCACCCAGGGGATCGGACAGTATTTCCCATAATCCATTATCGTACAATATCTTAACAGAAATATTAAATGATGAGGCGAGGTTACCGGGAATCCCACGGCAAATGCTTTGAATTTCCTGGCCATCCTGGAAGAAAAGCTCCAGGGCATCATCGGAGCCGGCTTCTCCAAGCTGGATAAAGAAAGCCTCCGTGTTTCCGGTGAGGTCGGGTTGAGAAGAGAACAGGTAAATGCGGGCATTATTATTCCCGGAAGGGCTGAACTTCAGGTTGGCATTGAAGCGCCATTCCAGCTCCCCGCTTCCTGCAACAGCAGTTACCAGGAAGGCAGTACCCGCATCGCTGTCGTTCAGTTGCAGCCGGTAATCCTCATTAACCCTGAATTTTGCAGTATTACCAGTCCATGCCGGCTGATTCAGGAAATCGCCATCATCGAAGCCATCGTTTAACTGGCAGAAACTTAATGCCGGAAGCATCATAAAACATGTTGTAATTCTGATCATTTTCATAATTTTGTTGTTTAGTCCGGTAATTGTTGAAGTGTTGCTAATCATTAGTTCCGGAAAAGGGGAAATATACCCCTGGGGATGGAAGCACTTCAGCTTCGGTGATGGAAGCACTTTACCCGCGGTGATAAAAGCACCTCACCCGCGGTGATAAAAGCACCTCACCCCCGGCCCCTCTCCTGAAGGAGAGGGGGGGAGTGGGTGAAGCACTTCAGCCGTTGGTGAAAAGAGCACCTCACCCGTGGGTGAAAGAACCACCTCACCCCCGGCCCCTCTCCTGAAGGAGAGGGGGGGAGTGACTGCAAAAGTGAAGGTGATGTGTTGTGGTATGTAAGATTAGCGCGGAAGCCCCTTCTCCTTCAGGAGAAGGGGTTTGGGGATGAGGTGGCTTGAAGGAGAAGGGGTTTGGGGATGAGGTGGCTTGAAGGAGAGGGGGGAAGTGAGTGCAGGATTGAGGCGGATTTGCGTTGATATTGGGAATGAGGCAGTTAGTTTGGATAAGTATTGACCAACAGATAAACAACAGAAAGCTTATGAAAATCGCGGTAATTGGTGTTACCGGCCAGGTTGGCCGTACTATACTGGAGGTTCTTCAGGAAAGCCGGCTTTTTTTTGAGACTGAGCTGGTACCGGTAGCTTCGAGCAGGTCATATGGGGAGAAGGTTGTGTTTTCGGGTGAAGAATACAAGGTGATCAGTATGGGGGAAGCATTGGAAGCCAATCCTGATATAGCCATTTTCTCTGCCGGTGCGGAGG
>JAHJRE010000145.1 GCA_018831055.1 Bacteroidota bacterium | reverse complement strand
GCTGATCTTGTTCTTTTCTTCCGGACTCATTTCTGCGAAGGTGAGTTCTTTTCCATCAGGAACAAAGATGGGATCATAGCCGAATCCGTCTTTCCCTCGTTTGGTATCGATAATGGTTCCGTTGACTATTCCTTCAAAAAGATATTCTTTTCCATCGAGGATCAATGCGATGACAGCGCGGAACCTTGCTTTGCGGTCAGTAGCGCCATTTAGTTCCGATAGTACTTTTTGGATATTATTTTCCGCGATGCAATCCTCCCCGGCATAACGGGCGGAATGTACTCCGGGCTTTCCACCCAGGGCATGGATCTCCAATCCTGTATCGTCGGCAAAGCAATCGCGCCGGTAGCGTTGCTGTATGATCCTGGCTTTCAGGATGGCATTACCTTCAAGGGTATGGGATGTTTCTGCGATTTCTTCCTGGAAACCTATATCCTGTAAGCTGTCGACTTCAAACTTATCTTTGAGGATTTGGCGGATTTCCCTCAGTTTATGCGGATTATTGGTTGCAAATATCAGTTTGTTCATATCCCAAAAGTAATAAAAATTCAGCATTGGCAGGCTTTACAACAAAAAAAGCTGCCCTGGTAGCAAGGCAGCTTTTTTAATTGTAATTATCATTAAATTATTACGGATAAAATATGGAGGGGTATGCCGCAATATTGACCTGAGGCACTTTAGCGCCAAAAGTCGCGTTGATTTTTTCAATGATGAAGTGAGCAATGAGCGCATTTCCCTGCGGACTCAGATGAAGCCCGTCGAGTCCGAAAATATTGCCTTCCACACCGGCAGTGGAGAAGGAGATACCTTCAACAAAAATGCCTTTTTCTGCATCTTTCAACAGTTTATGTATGTCGACAAAAGCAACATTTGCATTGTATTTTGTAAGAAGGTTGTTGATTTCGGTGTTGTAATTAGTGACGGCCGAATCGATTTTCTGTATTTCAGGTATGGAAAGGAAATAATTTCCAGGAATAGGCGCATAACGTCCCAGGAATTTACCGCACTGGATAGAGTCGCTGAGTATGGCCAGGATGATTTCACCTTGGTTCAGTTGGCGGATGCTGCTATCGGCATTCATCACAACGGGTGGATTCAGTCCTGCGTTGAACTGTATCCCCGGTACCTGGTGCATTTGCCAGAATCCGTTGAGCTGGTCGGCTTCTTCCTGGGTAAGGTAGATGCCATTATAAGGTATTGCAGTGAAATACGGCGCAGCCAACACATCAGGGACATTTAGAAGCACTCCTTTAGAGTCTGTAGCGCCTATTTGGACCATAGAACCGATAACAGCGTCCATAGCGGCTGAGAACCCCGGATGACCAATGATGGGATCCGGTCCCATGGTTGTTATTGCATGTGCAGGACCGGCTTCATCACCACCGGAGAGTGCATAATCAAGAACGTCATTGGAGCCAAGCCAGATACTAAAGAAAGTAGGAGCGATGGGAGCCGCTTCGTTCAATACAGTATTGTTAGCATTACTTGCAAAACGGCCGAAGAATGGATTCAAAGTTGCATAACCCGGAGTGATCACATGATACGATTTAGCGCCCGGTACCCCAATATTATTAAAAGGGCCCTGTGCTGCTACGGAAGCAGCGAGTGCAGCCTGCATCTCAGGTTGTTTCTGGATAAAATTGGGATCGGAGGGATAGGGTTTGTATTCCTCACCCATACATGTCATCAGCAGTGTCAGCTTAAGGTAGGGGATAAGCAGGGTTTGGCCGCCAACGGTCTGAGTACCTATACCGCCCGGATAAGTCAATAGCGGTGTTTTAAATTCCCCGCCACCAACGGCTTTAAACTGTGTTGCCAGGATGTTGGCATAAGAGTTCAGCTGGCCCTGTTCGTAAAGCGCTCCATCGGTAAATCCTGCAGTGAGGGAGTTTCCTACGGAAACATATTTGGAGAAGTCGGCTGAGCCCTTATCAGGTGTAAATTCATCCAGTTCCGGCTTACAGGAACCGATGAACGCAATGATCAATAGGTAGATAAAATATTTGTACTTCATGACTTTTCACTTTTTGGTTAGAAATTATAACTGATACCGATGCCCGGGATATTGGTCAGCACCTTATAGGTCCCGCTGAAGGTGTCTTCACCGGTTTCCTTGTTCAGGAGCTTTCTTTCTCCCTTCAGGCCGTGGAGTTGCAGGAAGGACAGATCGATGGAGAGCTTTTCAATGGGACGGATTGAAATACCGGCAGTCCATGCTATCGTATTCATGCTAACGGTTTCAGGGTTGAAATAGTCGTCGTTGACCGGGGAGGGATCGTAATAGGCACCGAGCCTGAAATCAAAGGTTTTGTTCAGGGTGTACTGGGCGCCGATACGGGTGATCCAGCTGTCTTTGTATTCTTTGTAGCTGGTGTTATTCAACATTTCTCCGCTTTCCTTGAAGGTGAATTCAAGTTCTTCGTAAGTGCTCCACTGAACCCAGTTTACTTCGAGGCCGAGTAACAGTTTTTCGGTAGCCTGGAAAGAAACGCCGAAATCGAGGTTGGCAGGAAGCGGAAGTTCAGCATCAAACTTATTATCTTTCGGGATTTGCTGCGTCACCAGTTCGGGGATGGTGAAAGTGGCATCACCGTCGGTAACTTTCATGGCAATCTTTGAACGGTAATCTATACCAACACTGAGTTTTTCAGTAGGCCGGTATTGAAGACCCACATTGAAGCCAATATTACCGGTGCTCCCTTCCAGTTCTGCCTTTGAGTCCTCATTGTAGTTCAATGCTTTACTGAGGCTTACTTTTCCATAGGCATAGATAAAGCCGGCGCCAATGCTTATTTTGTCGCTGATTTTGTATGCGATGGTAGGCTGGATGAAAATGGAAAAGAAGGAAATATCCTGGATGATATACTTACCGGCCCATGGAATCCCGTCTTCATTTTCTTCTTCCCATTTGGTGGAACTGCCATAGGGTGTATAAACTCCGAGTCCCAGGGTGATGTTTTCTCCTATCTTCCCGGCGCCGTAAAGGTAGAATGGAGTACTCATGGGATTGTCACTGCGGAAGATATCCTCTGTGCCGGATTTCTGAAACGCAATATTCGACATGATAGCACTTACACCGGCTGAAATGCTGAAGTCGGTTTTCATGAACGACAAACCCGCAGGATTGTAAAAAATGCTGCTAGCTCCAAAGCTCAGTGGTGAGCCAACCAGGCCCATCCCTGTCTGCTTTTGCCCCTGTAACCTTACCTGGTAACCACCGGCAGTGGCAACCCAACATAAGGCCGCAGTCAGCAAAATGGTAAAAGTAATTCTCTTCATAGCACAAATTTTGGTTAATAAACGATGCAAGATAGCATTTTTTTAAGTGCAATGATAAGTCTGAGGATATTGATTTTTTCTCCGTATGATTTGCCGGTAAATGTTAAAAGGCGGCTGTTATGCCGAAGTGGATCTTTGCACTTTTAAGGTCGATGGGATTGTTGAATTCCTTTCCCAATGCATAGCTTACTGAAAAAATCCCTGCGCGGGTGGCAAAACTCAGCCCTGCTCCGAATCCATATGGCCTGTCGATAATATCTTCTTCATGCGTTGTTTTTTCGTAATAGGCCCCGTTCCAGAAAAGACTTACATAGGAGTTGCGCTCAAAGAGATAACGGACTTCGGCAGTAAGGATATTATATATGTTTGCACTGAGGGATTCCTCATCAAATCCCCGTAAGGTTTTTAATCCTCCGAAGCGGAAAAGCTCATTCTCAAATAAATTGTCGCCACTCAGCCATGCTCCCTCTGTAGAAGCCATCACAGTGAATTTCCGGGCCAAGGGGATAAATCCCGACATGCGTAAATAGGTTTTGTACTGAGTGCCGGAAAGATCCATATTGTCGTACAATACCGGGTTGATAGCATCATTTTTTCTTATATTCTTATTACCGGCTGCTCCGCTTACGAGGATTGTGTATCCTGAACGCGGGTTAAACCGGTAATCCAGGTTTTCTGTGGAGGCTTCCAATCCGTAGTATCCTGTTTTCACATCTGCCCAGGGGGGCAGTGTGGTGGCGAACTCCAATCCGTATGTACTGATCAATGAGGAATTACCAGCTTCGTAATAGGCTTTTATATAATTATTCCCATAAAAAAGATACTGGATTCCGATATTGTTGTTTAAGCGGATATAACTGGTGTCTTTTTTATAAAGCTGGAATTGGTAATCCAGCCCAAAGGGCGTTTTGAATAGGTATGGGATATTGAAATGGAGGCGCAGGTCTTGTGAGCTTTCCTCCAGCTTCTTCCAGTTGATATCAATCAATTCACCTTTACCAATAATATTTATCAGTTTCAGTTTAACATCGCCGGTTAACAAAAGCTTGCCGCTGGTCTTATCGTTGGGGGCCAGTCCGATAATACCATCGAACTGGCTTGCTTTTTTCTTTCCAAGGTACAGGTATAGGGATGCTGCTTCGGGCGTAAAGGCTACTTCGTGGGGCGACAGATTTGAGATAAAAGGAATGCTGTTTATCCTGCTGCCGATTTTCCGAATTCTTGATTCGTTATAAGCATCACCGGGTTTGATGCCAAGATACTGGTAAATATAATTTCGTGTGATGCGAGCATCCCCTTTTATATGTATACTGTCGATGCTTACCGGTATATTCCTGTCGATATTTAGCGCCGCGGAAATTTCTCCGTGGTTTATACTAATAGAGTCGAGTTTCACCGTGGCAAAGGGGTATCCATGGTTTTCCAGATAAATGAGTATTTTTTCCAGGAAGGATGAAAGATTATTATAATTAAATATGGTATTCCGGTAATTCATGGATTTCCTGTATCCTGCTCCACGGAGTATTTCGGGATCGGCATTTCCGGGTCTTAATCCTGTGAATTGATAACGCGGTCCGGGATTAATCCAGATTGTCTGATGCGTAGAGTCGTAATTGGAAGAATCTATATAAGCTTCGGGAAATCCTTGTCCATAAAGAAAAGAAAGTGCTTTCCCTGTTTCATGATCACGCCATTCAATACTGGCAAAGCTGCTTTCATAACGGAGAGAAGGCAACCTGGATTCCTGCATATACGAATACCTGATCTCCAATGTAAATGACTCCTGTGAATGCAGGTACATCCCTGTTTGGAGGACCAGAAACAGGATAAACGCTATTTTAAGTCTTTCCTGAAACATGCAAAATAGAAACGAAATCAAGAGGTTCTTATTCTAATCTCCAGTCTATTTCCTTAAGGCCGTTTTGCCGGAGTATTTCGTTAGTCTTGCTAAAATGCCGGCAGCCAAAAAATCCTCTGCTTGCTGAAAGGGGCGAAGGATGGGGTGCTTTCAGGATATGATGCTTTGAACCATCTATGATGGCAGCCTTAGCGAGAGCATAATTCCCCCAAAGCAGGAATACAAGGTTGTCCTTTCTATCTGATAAATCTTTTATCACTGAGTCGGTAAATTTCTCCCAGCCTTTGTTCTGGTGCGACCCTGCCTGATTAGCTCTGACCGTAAGCGTGGCGTTAATAAGCAATACTCCCTGGCGGGCCCATTTTTCGAGATTTCCGTGCTTAGGAGCCCTGATACCAAGATCGCTTTCAATTTCTTTGAAAATATTTACCAGAGAGGGAGGAGGAGGAACCCCAACGGGCACTGAAAAACAAAGCCCATGCGCCTGTCCGCTTCCATGGTAGGGATCCTGGCCAAGGATTACCACCCTCACATCATCAAAAGGTGTCAGGTTAAAGGCATTGAAAATGAGTTTCCCAGGAGGGTAAACTGTGTGTTTCTTCTTTTCTTCAACCAGAAATTCTTTCAGGGATAGGAAATATGGCTGGTTAAATTCTTCTATGAGCAATGCCTTCCAGGATGGCTCAATATCTGGGTTTATCCTGTTCATCCTGATTTATAAATAATTACCTGAGTTTCAATAACAATATCTTGAAGTAATTGTTGTTATTAAAAGAAAAATAATTTTACTTTGTATTGTAAAATCTATCTGCTTTGATCAAAAGGTAAAAATATGAAAAAACTGGCTATTATCATTACTGTAGCAATCATTGCTGTCGTTCTTCTTTCCTCCTGTGGTTCCGGCAACCGTTGCGCCGCCTACGGGGAGTCTTATAAATATCAGAAGCAACAGAATTATTAATTGGATTACAGGTAATTTCAGACATGTAATCCTCCGTTTCTATATCTGACAATGGATGGATTAATGTTATCAAGACTCAAGCTCATCTTTCTTTGTGGTCTCTTTCTTATTGCCAGCGGCCGGGTGGCGGCACAAAATAACTGGGAAGAGGACAGCATCCTCAATACAGTTTTGTTAAAGAAGCAGTTCAGCGGTGGTTTGGTGCTTCACAATCTCGGAATGGGGCTTCAATTCAGAAAAGGAAAGAACGTTACCTATTTCAGGACATTTTTATGGGAAGTGCAGGCAGTAAGCATGAAATCTCCCAAGCAGGTGCGAATCATCAATCCTTATTTCAGCAATGCAAGAAGTTATGTATATGGTAAGCTGAATCATGTTTATATGCTTCGTGGCGGGGTTGGTTTCGACCATTTGCTTAACCGAAAGCCTGCATGGGGTGGAGTTGAGGTTCGGGTTTTATATTTTGCCGGATTATCGGTAGCCATCACCAAACCCATTTATTTGTATATTTTGAATTTCTATTCGCCCGATTATGATTATACCATTGATGCTGAGAAATATGACCCGGAAAAGCATTTTTTAGATAATATTTACGGACGTGCCCCTTTTTCAATGGGATTAAATCAAATTCGCTTTTATCCGGGTCTTTATGGAAAATTCGGTTTCAATTTTGAATTCGGTGAATATAATTCCAGGATAAAGTCTCTTGAAGTAGGCGGTATTCTGGAATTTTTCCCCATTGGTATTCCGATCATGGCATTTCAGGATGAACAGGAAATATTCCCCACTTTATACTTAACATTCAGTCTGGGTAAACGATACAACCGTTTAGGGAAATAAAAAAAACCGGACTTTTTCAAGCCCGGTTTTTTATGTGGTTTTATTTTTTATTTAAACAGATTTATCTTTCTGGAGAAGTGTTGTTCTCCGTTCTGGAACCTCAGAATGTATATTCCATTTGAGAGGTTGTTCAGATCCAGTTTACGGGTATTACTTCCTTCGCTGAAAGTAACTTCCTGTTCCATGAGTATCTGACCGACGAGGTCCAAAACATAAACCTGCAGGGTTGTAGATTGCTGTGCATTGTAGTCCAGGTAAATATACCCATTGCTTGGATTAGGATACATATTCAGATTCTGCTCACTGATTTCCTGGATTCCCTGAGGCCCGGCAACCGTGAAAGACCACTTTTCACTATATTGTGTTGTGTCAACACCTTTTATAGCGCGGACTTTCCAGTAATACGTCTTTCCAGCACGTAAAGCCCAGCCAATCTTATAATTGCTTTTGGGTGCGTCAATAATTTCCTGGCAGCAGGGATTTATCATATCAGGAAGGGTGTCGTAAAGTACTTCATAAAAATCAACACCTGAAATGGCATCCCAGGAAAGAGTGGGTTTATCTATTTGGTTAATCGCTCCATTCTGGGGCAGGTCAAGGTAAACAATGTCGATATTGGTAAACATTCTTACGGCAGACCAGTCTGAATGATCCTTCAGGTGATTGGCCCTGACTCTCCAGTACATCGTTTCCCCGAAGTGATAGAACTCGATACTATCGCTATTGGTTTCGCTGATGTAGATCAACGGAGCAGAGAAAGCCGGGTCGGTGTCCATTTCGAGTGTATAATCAACAACTCCGGTTATTTTTTTCCATTCAAACTTTTCAAACATACCCAGGTCTGCTGCGTCTTCTGCTGGTTTTTGCAATTCCGGTGCTGCCTGTGTTGTGAACGACCAGGCCTGTGACCAGCCGGAGGTATCGGTAGCATGTCTTGCTCTGATCCTCCATGCGTAGACTTCTCCGAAGAGGAGGTATTGCATCTTTTTCAGGACTTCATTACCCGGAACCGAAATAATGTTTCCTGGAGTAACAAATCCACCCAGGTCATATTTCATGATGGTACCGCTTTTTCCTGTTGCAAAGCCCATGTCACCACCGAAAAATCTGATGGCATAGTAATCGGTCTGGAAACCTATGGTTGATGTAAACCAGTTGATACCATCATATTCCAAAAGGTTACCTTCAATACCAATGGCATAACCCAGTGTAGGAGTGAGGAATGCAATGGAAGTGAGGTCTTTTGTGATACCGCTTGTTGCTTCTGTCCATTCAAAACCATCATAATGAATAAGTTTTCCGCCTTTGGAGCAAGCCCATCCATAATTATCGGCAATGAAAGAGACATCGGTAATATCTCTTGTTATTGGAGAGCTTTGCTCTGTCCATTCGGTTCCGTTCCAGTAAGCAATGAATCCGCCTTTACCGACGATCCATCCGTTGTTTTCATCAACGAAATACATTCCGTAAATATCATCGCTAAAGGAAGTACCTGCGTCGTTCCAGACAGATCCGTCGAAGTGGTAAAGAGCGCCACCCAGTCCACCTGCCCAGCCGTTGTCGTTTGCAAGGAATGCCACGCATTGCAGATCTTCGGTGATACCTGAAGCCGGTTCAATATCCCATTCGGTACCTTCCCAGTACACGACGGTTCCGTCGTCACCTACTGCAGCTCCGAATCCACCACCGGCAGTGATTGATACGGCGTTGAGATTCTTATCCGTGAGGGTATCGAGGACAATTTCAAAAGAGTCTCCGGCATAATGGAGCAAGAGGCCGCTGTTTCCAACCAGCCAGGCTTCGGTTTCGCTGATAAGGGCAACATCATTGATGTCAACGCTGGTGATGCCGCTACGGTTTTTCCAGTAGTATGAAGTATCGATCTGGATATCGTAGTAGTCGGCTCCGGTGATACCTGTCCAGCCGAGTTCTACATCGGGTGCCTGGTCGATTTTAAAGTTAGCCGGTTTTAAAAGTTTCATGGTGTTGAGCACGGTAAACGACCAAACTACAGACCAGTCGGAAATATCCGGGCCGTCGATGGCCCTGACCCGCCAGTAGTATTGCTGTCCGAATATCAGATCTTCCATCTGTGCTCCGCTGAGATTGGTATTAAAGGTAACCGGATTACTAAAAGCCGGATCCGTATCGAGCTGAGCATCATACGTTACTTCCCCGTGGATTCCTGAGACAGCCTGCCAGTTGAGAATGATATCAGGTACTACGCCCAGGGCCTCATTTTCCGGTGAGATCAGGTTCGGGGTATACACCCGGTTCTGGGCAGCCAACTGGATCAAGGCTATGACGAGGAGAAAAATGAGTGTTGATAAAAGTTTTTTCATATTCAATGGATTTATGAAATTGAATAAATGTATAATTTACTTGATCACAACAAATTTGGAAACAGATTTCTGCTGATCGGAGATCACCTGCAGGAAATATGTTCCATTGGGCAGGTCATCAGTACTCAGCTGAATTGTTGAAGTTCCGCTGTTTTGCTGACGGATGCTTTCCTGCATGATTACTTTTCCATTCAGGTCAAATACCAAAAGGTCGACCGTACCGGCTTTTTCCATGGTAATCATGACATTGGCCGTATTGGAAACGGGATTTGGATAAATCAGCAGATCATTTCCTGATTTTTTGCCTATACCCGGATCAAAGATACCAACGGGTTTCTGGAACTGGTCGCACAGGAACAATCCTCTTCCATAGGAAGCTGCGTAAATCACACCGTAGTTGTTGGTTCCCTTATATGTAGCTTTGAGGGAATCCACACCATTCCAATAGGTATAGGTAAAATCCTGTTTGGAAATCAATTGTTGTTTTAACATATAAACAGGGGTTGTTCCGATGGTGAAACCACTAGGATCTTCAGGTACAAACCAGGTAGGATTGCCGGATGTGAAGTTTTCCGTCATGAAAATGCCTTGATTTGTTCCTACAAAGGCAATATCGGGATTGTCCATTTCAATAAGAGAAGCAAAGGCAGGCAAGTTGGGAATATTTCCCTGAATTGTTGCAAATACCGGAGTTTGGGCCAATCCATTAGTGGTTTTCATCACGGTTTGAGGAACGCCGAAAACTTCAAGGGTAAGAATGACATTATCAAAATTATTCGGGTCAACATAGAGGGAGGAGATCGGAACATCTATTGGATCACCGGAGGCATCCCAATTGATGGGCACTTCAGTGACCGAAACGATACAGAAGGGGCTGCGTACATCGGCACGGTCATAATCATAAGCATTGCGCAGATTAGATATCCGGTAAAGCCGGCCTTCCTGTGTACCCACCCAGAGGTAGTTGGCATCGGCAGAAAGAGCCAGGCTGCTGGGGGTTCCATCGTAATTTGAATTTGATTTGTCGGCAATTTTGAACCATTCGGGTTCTTTTCCGAAGTAAAGGATTTCCTTGGTCATCCAAATGGCATCGTCGTAAGCTCCGAGGAAATATTTGGTAGAGATGATATCCTTCACCGGGAGGCTATCTCCAGGGGAGAGAGCTACAGGGGTTGTGGAATAGAACGGGAATGCACGGTTATTGCTTTTAACAAGTATTTTCTCGCCGGTGTTGTAAGGTTTATCGGCAACAAACCATGTGGTATCATAGCTTTGATAATCTTCAAAGTTTTCCCACAGGATGGTAGGGGCATAGAAACCGGCATTGGCGGTGAAGGTTCCGCTTACATCGCTGCTGAAGAAGGTAGCCGACCAGTTTACACCAAGGTCTTCTGATCTTCTGAAATTGCCATCGGCCTGGGAATAGATGGCTACCATGGGATCAATGATAGGGATTTCGCAATATCCACCGGAGGATAAACTGGCAAAACCATTTGCATCGAAATACACATCGTAGCCGTATTTTGCGGTAGTTTGATTACCGGCTCCGTCAATTCTTACTGTACCGTTAGAAAGGGTTCCGCCTATCACTTTGCGTTTGTCTCCTGAAACACCGACAGAAGTAAACTGTGTGGAATAGTAGTTTCTGTGTTTGGGTTCGAAAGTAAATTCGATCGAATTAAGTATTCCTGCAAAAACACCTCCCTGTGTGGCGATCATGATTTCCCGGCTGTTGGTAGGGCGGAAAACATAATCATAATGATTCGGGCGGACATATGAAAAATAATAAGGACTGGCAGGATTATTGTTATCTCCATTGGATCTCATAGTCCATTGGAAGAATCCATCATCATCAATTTTCTTTCCTTCCCACATATTAACACCGCCAAGGAGGATCCTGTCCGGATCATCTACCATAACTTTTAGCACGTTATTCGTTAGGCCGTTACCATCACCGACATTGTTTCCTGAATTGAAGAAATTCAATGCAGTAGATCCACCCGGAGCGACAACATACCAATCACCTCCACCGTTGCTGGTTCTCCAAACCGAGTTAAGTGCACCGGTTGGTGTAACTACGGTAGCAAACATGATATCGGGATTGGATGGAGCGATGGCGAATTCAACTCTTCCGGAGTAATCGGGAAGGGTGTCGATAAGCATGAATGCCGATGGATTGCCGGTAGGGGAATAGTAACCCAGGGTAGCGTTATCGGCCAGAAGTATTCCGTTTGAACCAACTTCTATGTCAAAGCCTTCGCCCGACAGTTCAACATCGTCTGAAGTCTTAGCCAGGGTCCAGGTATTTCCGCCGTCTCCGGAATATCGCAGGCCGGCATTGGTAGCGGCAAATATTCTGTTTCCTGCCGGATCAACAGCTAATTTGTAAATGAACCACCAGTCTTCGGAAACAAAATTCGGAACCGTGGAGGGTATCTGAATGAAATTCACTCCATCGGTGGATTTCCAAATCCCGTTACCGATATCATTCGATTCAGTGTTTCCGGTTCCGGCATAAATGGTTCCGCTGGCATCCTGTACCATGGCAGATACATGAAGGGCATTTTCCGGCCCGTCAAGTTTTGACCAGGTTTGACCCAGGTTGGTAGTAATGTAAATACCACCGGTTGTGCTTGCTGCATAAACGGTCTGAGCGGAAGCATCCTGGTTGTCAAAGATGACTGCTTTCGTTTTGCCGGCCATATTGTTGGGACCGAGCTCAACCCAGTCTACGGTCGTTTGGCCATATAAACCGGCACTGAAAGAAAGGAACAGGAAAAATGACAAACCAATTACATAAACCAAATAGCGAAATGGTAAAATTTTATTTTTCATGTTAGATGGGTTTGATTTTTGGTTTAACAGAATATTAATTTTGTGTTAAATACATGTTAAATAGTGGCACAAGTTACACCTTTTTTAATTATGTGCAAACCGTAAAACCACAAAATATTAACAAATATAGGTTAAAATATTATCCTACACAAAGATAAAAGATTTAAAAAAAAATTCAAGCTGAAATAAGTTAACGGCCCTTAATGATCAGTTAACGGCTGGTTTGGAAGGGTAGTCGTCTCACAAATTCAAATCAATTCCATTGCCGATGCCGGAAGCCATCCTTCGCTTCCATTGGCGATCCGGATCTCGTACCAGCCCTCTACCTGATCAATAATCCGAACCTTAGTCCCTTCATGGATAACGAAGAGATCGACACTGTTACCGGAGGGTGACGATTTTACAGTTACCGTAGGTGTAAATATTATGGCATGCTCTCTGTTATGAAATTCCTTATATTCCTGCCAGGAAAAGAGCATTCCGAAGAGAAACAGAATGATGAAAATGATTCCGGCCCAGAAAGATGTTCTTCTAACGGAAACACTTCTGCTTATCATAAATGATATGGCCATAACAAATATCAGTGTAAACAAAACCACCGTCAACCATGCCCAGGCATTGGGAGTGAGAAGATTGCGTGCTGCTTTCCACCATTCGACATAGAATAACTCGGGTACATTTTCAATTTTGTCAACTATTCTGCTGTTTGCAATGTTAAGGTTGAATTGTATGTCCTTGTTCCCGGGATCAAGCTTCAGTGCTTTTTCAAAATAAAGGATGGCATTGGGGATATTTCCTGCCTTGAAACTGGCATTACCCATATTATAATAGAGTTCCGGTGAAAAGTAACCTGAATCAAGTATCCCTTGGTAGATATCGATAGCCTCTTGGTAGTTGCCCTGGTTGTATGCGTTTTCTGCCTCGGTGATTAACTGTGTATTGACCGGTTGCCCTAGTGTCAGATTCCAGGAAGCTATGAGTACAATAAGAATGATCATCGGTTTCATGGTTCTTTCTCCTTATTTCTTCAGTTCCTTTTCAATTCTGGTAATAATGTCGAGGGCTTCGCCGTAAATTTCATTCATACGCGAACCCGCATCACCCGGAGCAAAGCGTGCATATTCAGTGTGCTCCAGCGTGGCAGTAAAAGCGTTAATCGTGTCGCTGCCTGTCTTTCGGGCTGACAGTTTCTGCTGCACATTCTCCATTGACAGTTCCGATAATGGAATGTTGAATTTATTGCTCAGGTACCCCCAAAGTGCCCTGGATATCTCGGTGTAGAACTCTTTCTCCTGGTTTTTCTTCATGAACTCGTGTGCATTTTTCAGGTTTTTCCTGGCAACACGTGTAGCTTTTCTGTTTTTCAGGAGGGCTGTGTTTTGCTGAAGTCTGATTCTTCTGCGCCATATAACAAGTACAAGGATAAATAGCAGAATGGGGGCTATAAGCAACACGATGAACAATGTGCTGCCGAAAACAAGATATCCTGTAGTGTAAATGGTAAAGGGCAAACTTTTAATATGCCTGATGTCGCTGCCGATATATTGGATATCCGACTGCGCTACTCCACTGTAAACAATTTCACCTTCATTACCGCTGCCTTTGCTCACCTCGATTGTGTATTCGGGGGTTGTGCCAGTCTTGTAGCTTTGGCTTTCCAGGTCGAACCATGAAAATTCAACAGATGGTATAGTAAATGTACCCGCTCTCCTGGGGATTAAAAGATACTCAAAAGTGCGTGAGCCCGACATTCCCGAGGAAGAGGTCCGGATATTGTTAAGGATCCTTGGTTCGTAGCTTTCAATGTCGGGTGGGAAAGAGATGCTGAGGTTGTTGATCAGTTCCAGGTTTCCCTTACCGCTTATAGTGTATTTCAAGGTGATGGGTTCGTTGGTCTGAACGCTGGTTTTGTCTGCTGAAGCGTCAATCCGGAAACTGCCTACTGCGCCGTTAAACCCGGCAGGCTTACCGGCAGAAGGCAAAGGTTTTACATTTATGGTAAGTGGGTTGGATTCCAGCGCCACTTCCACGTTCTGATATTGCATGTTGAAGAATGGATCGTCGAAGAAACTGTCGAAGAAAGGATCTCTGACCCTTCTGGCTCCGGGCTTGCGAATTTTTGCTACACAATTCAGAATAACCGGTTCTATTTTCAGTTCTCCTGCCTTTTGGGGGAACATAGCGTATGCGGCATATTCGCCCACCGTGTATTCCCTGTTGTTGACATATTCTGAATACGTTGTGATCTGCCGGTTATCTTCTTTCAGGCTTTTGTACCAAAAACCCTGGAAGCTGGGTGCTTTCTCGGGCTGTATGTCGGATATCTGTGTGGTAGTATAAATTTTATATGTGACGATAATCTGTTCTCCCTGATAGGGGTTGGTTTTGTTAGCATAAGCCCGTATGAAAATGTCATCTTCTTCCGGCATGTCTTGCTGTCCGGCAGGAGTTTGGCGGGTAGAGGACGGGCTTCCACTCTGCGTAGCCGGTGCTTGTGATGATACACTTTTAACAACAGTTATCTTCAGCGGATTGGATTTATATTCCTTCCCGTCAATGGAGATGACCGCGGGCGGGATATCAAATGTGCCTTCCTGAGTTGCCTGCAGGATAAAAGAATAGCTTACATTGACCGATTGCGACATCTTTCCGTTGATGATCTGGTAATTCTGGCTGGTAGACACATTGGGACCTGTCAGAACGCGGAAACTCTCAAAATCAGGTTGTGCAAAACCTTTGCCCTGAGCATTCACCGAATATACCACCTGGAACCGTTCTCCGGTGCTAACCTGCTCCTTTGCGTTTGCCCTGAATTGAACATCCTGAGCAAAGGCAGGGAAACTTGTGAATAACAGTGTTATAATTCCGGTGATGAAAATTTTTTTCAGCATGGTTTTGATCCCCCGAATTTACCTTATGTTTTTGTTTCCTACCAATCTTTTTCCGATTTAACGCTTCTTGCCTGTGTGGCCTTTACTTTCTGCAACTTTTCCATGGTTTTTTTTTCGTCGTTCTTCAATGCCTGCAACATTCGTTCCGCATCTTCCTTTGAGATTTGCTTGGGTTGTGGTTGTCCTTGCTGCTGTTGACCTTGTTGTTGCTGATCCTGTTGCTGCTGATCCTGTTGCTGCTGATCCTGTTGCTGCTGATCCTGTTGCTGCTGATCTTGTTGCTGCTGATCCTGCTGCTGGTCCTGTTGCTGGTCCTGTTGCTGGTCCTTTTGCTGATCCTGTTGATCCTGCTGCTGATTTTGTTGTTGTTGATCTTTCAGGAGTTTTTGGGCATAGGCAAGATTATATTTAGCATCAAAATCGTCTGGATTCAGCCTGAGAGCATTTTTATAGGATTCAATGCTGGCGGGGAGAGCCTGTCCGGCAATAGCCGCACTGTCCTGGGCCAGCCTGAGTAAAGAATTACCCATATTATAGAAGGTCTTGGCTTTTACCTCCTCCTGCAGGTTAAATGTGAGCACGGAATCGTAAATGGCGGTGGCTCCACCAAATTCGTTTTGTTCATAGGTAACATTACCCAGGTTGTAAAGTCCCCGGTGCGTGGCATTTTCCTTTTGGACAGCTTTGAGGTAGTCTATTCCGGCTTCCTGGAAATTGCCATCCTTGTATGCCCGGTTACCTTTGCGGATCAGTTTTTCCTCGCTTTGTCCAAATGAAGGTAAGGCCATGATACCAATGAACACGGCCAGCAAAATTCCGGTGTTTAGTATTGTTTTCATGCCTTTTTCGTTTCAAATATCCTGAATTTTCTTGCCCATCGACCCTTTCTTTCCAGGATTAAGAATTCTGCAAGAAAGAGTATGAGGGCGATACCGATGAAATACTGGAACTGGTCTTCATAGTCAGCGAACATCCTTGTTTCCAGTTCTGTTTTTTCCATCCGGTTTATTTCATCAAGCACATCATCCAATCCGGTGTTCGAATTGGTTGCATTGACGTAGATGCCGTCGCCTGCTGAGGCTATCTGCCGGAGCATATCAACGTTCAGACGTGTCACGATGGTTTGTCCGTCGCGGTCTTTTTTATATCCTACGCGGTCACCCTGGGCATTGTAGACGGGTATGGGGGCACCCTCGGGTAATCCCATACCAATGGTGAATACCCTGATACCGAGGGCGGATGCTTCCGAGGCTTCTTCCACAGCGTCGCCTTCGTGGTTTTCCCCGTCGGTGATCACGATGATGGCTTTGTTATGCTTGTCGTCGGTGCTGAAAGCTCCGGTTGCCAGGCGGAGTGCTTCACCTATAGCTGTACCCTGTGATGGTACGATCTCGGTGTTTATGGTCGAAAGGAATAACTTGGCTGCTGCATAATCGGTAGTAATGGGTAATTGCATGTAAGCGTTTCCTGCAAATACAATGATACCTATCCTGTCTCCGTCCAGTTTATCGATGAGACGGCCGATGGCTTGTTTGGCCCTGCTGAGCCTGTCGGGCCTGATATCCTGGGCAAGCATACTGTTGGAAACGTCTAATGCAATCATTATGTCAATGCCTTTCCTCTTGATCTTTTCCAGCCTGGATCCGGTCTGGGGGTTGGCAATACCTAAAACCAGAAAGCCAAATGCGATCATCAGGATGATGAATTTCAGATAATGCCTGCCATGCACAGCATCGGGCATTAGTCTGGTCAGCAGGTCAGGATTGCCAAAGCGTTTCAGCGCCTGTTTTTTCCAGTACATCATCAAAGCGAAGATGACGGCAAAAACCGGGATCAGCAGCAAGAGGTACAAATATTCCGTATGTTCAAACCTGATCATGTTCTTATGGCAATGTTTTAAATATAGTGTTTCTTAATAATATTTCCAGGATGATCAATGCCATAGCCAGGAGGGCCAGTGGCAGGAATTCCTCGTTTTTCTTACGGAATTCCGTAACATCGATTTTGGATTTCTCCATTTGGTCGATTTCCTGGTAAATTTCTTCAAGTTTCCGGTTTGTAGTCGCCCGGAAATATCTTCCTTCAGTCATTTCTGCCACTTCCTGGAGCAGTTCTTCATCGATGTTTACCTCCATATTCTGGTACTGGATGCCGAAAGGGGTTTGCACAGGATAAGGTGCCATTCCTTTGGTTCCCACGCCTACCGTATAGATACGGATCCCGTATAGCTTTGCAATTTCGGCTGAGGAGAGTGGATCGAGTGATCCGGCATTATTCACCCCATCGGTCACCAGGATGATTACTTTGCTTATGGCTTCGCTGTCTTTCAGCCGGTTGACAGAGGTTGCAAGTCCGTCGCCGATGGCAGTTCCATCTTCTATCATTCCGCTTTTAATATCTTTAAACAGATTCTGTATGATTCTGTGATCGGTTGTCAGCGGGGCCTGAGTAAAGGTTTCCCCGCTGAAAATTACCAGTCCTATCCTGTCATCCGGCCGTCCTCCGATGAAATCCATGATGACTGATTTGGCAGCCTCCAGCCTGTCGGGTTTCAGGTCCTGAGCGAGCATGCTGCCGGAAACGTCAAGTGCCATAACGATATCAATCCCTTCGATGGTGACATCCTGACGGCTCAGGCTTGACTGGGGTCTTGCCATGACCAGGATCAGCAGTCCGATGGCCAGTAATCTGAACGCAAACAATACATGGATCATGTTTTGGCGAAGGGTACGGCGCTTTCCGGAGAAACTGCCGGTACTGGAAATCTGGACTGCAGCATGGTTCTTTTTGAGCTTATACCAATACCATGCTCCCATGGCAGGCAGAACCAGCAGGAGATAAAGGAATCCCGGATCTTCAAAGGTTATGTTGCTAAACATGGTCCTCTTGTTTAAAGGTTTCTTCCTGGGTATCTTCACCCGTTCCAGCGGTTTCCGTAATTTTCAGGATGGTTTCCCTTACAAAATCAATGCTGTTGTTCAGTGTAAGGTCGTTCTCCAGCGGTAGAGGCTGTTCCTTGGCAAACTTCACCAGGTCGGCCAGGATGAGTGTTTGTCTGAGTTTGTCAAAAGCATCATTATTGATGTTCTGTTCTTTCAAGCCATCCAGTATTTCATCGGTTGTCATCTCCACTGCCCTGACGTTGAATCTGTTCTCTATATAATCCCTGACGATATCGGTCATCTCAGTGTAATATTCCTTGGTTTTCCCGCTTTGCCATAGTTTCCTGTGCCTTAGTTTCTCAAGTCCTTCGAGGGCAAGCTCATGGGCAGGACGGGTTGGCTTTAGTCTGGGTGCAAACAGCGGTTGGTGTTTTTTTCGTTTCCTGAAATAATAATATATAAACCAGGCTGCCAGGGTAATCAGCAATGCGCCAATTATCCATGGGAAGACCTCCCGAAAGGTAAGCGGTGCCCCCAGCGGTGCTTTGATGGGTTTGATGGCCGCTGTTGTGTCGACCTCAACCGTATTAACTTTCAGGTATAAAGGAAACGTTGACACGTATTGTATGGAAGTATCTCCTTCCTGAGCATAAAGGAAGGATAATGGAGGTATTTTATGATAACCCGAGTCGAAGGAAGTGATGATCAACCTTTGGGAGACCCTGGTTAAATTTCCACTTTTATCGTTAGCGGTATCGGCAGGTTCTATTTTAATGACTTCTATGTTCCCGGAAAGCGTATCCTGGAAAACAGGCCAGGCCAAACGCATATTTTTGGGAAACGACGCTGTTATCAGCAATCCGGTCTGGTCACCGATCAGGATATCGTTTGTATCGAGCCTGGTGCTGACGACAGGTGTCTGTGACCGGCCGGTAAAGGAGACCAGTATCAATAGTATCGGGATTATTACTTTCAGTGAATCCATGGCTAAAATCTCGCTTCTCTCCGTTTGAACAAATTCATAAGAGGTTTAACATAATCCTCCTCAGTGCTTATCATGGCCTGATCAACACCACTTCTCAGGAAAAGGTTATTCAGGTATTTTTCATGATCCTTCCACCAGGCGGAATATGCTTTACGATTGGAAGGACTGGAGGTGTCAACCCAGATCCTTCGGCTGTCTTCCTTGGAGTAAACCTGCACCAGGCCTATGTTTGGCATGGCCATTTCCCTGCGGTCATAGATCCTGAGGGCAACCAGATCGTGTTTATTGCCGGCAATTTTGATGGCGTCGTCGAATCCTTTGTCGATAAAATCGGAGATCACGAACGCCGTGCATTTCTTTTTCAAGGCATTGGTAAGAAAGCGTAATGCTTCGGAAATGTTTGTTTTCTGGCTAACCGGCTTGAAATCGATAAGTTCGCGAATGATTCTCAGAATATGAGTGGTTCCTTTTTTAGGGGGGATAAATTTTTCTATGCGGTCGCTGAAGAAGATCACACCTACCTTGTCGTTGTTATGGATAGCCGAAAATGCAATTACAGCGGCGATTTCGGTCATTTGCTCCTCTTTAAGCTGCTTTTGTGTTCCAAACTCGTTGGATCCACTTACGTCTATCAGCAGCATCACCGTCAGTTCCCTTTCTTCATCAAAGATTTTCACATATGGGTGATTAAATCTGGCCGTGACGTTCCAGTCGATATTCCGGATGTCATCGCCGTACTGATACTCCCGGACCTCACTGAAAGCCATCCCTCTGCCTTTGAAGGCACTATGGTATTGTCCCGAGAAGATCTGATTCGATAACCCCCGGGTCTTGATCTCAATTTTTCTGACTTTCTTGATTATATCGGTAGTTTCCATCGCTTCGATTAAAATTGCCTGTTTTATAATATCAGGGTTCTGGGTTACTGGGTTCTGGGTTGCTGGGGGCTGGGTTGCTGGGGGCTGGGTTGCATGATTTAGGCTTCTTGTTTCAGGTCTTAACTCTCATTACTTCTAACTCAAATCAATATATCTTTTTTCCTTTTCCCAGTCCCCAACTCCCAGTCCCCAGCTCCCAGTCCCCAACTCCCAGTCCCCAGCCCCCAGCTCCCAGCTCCCAGCTCCCACACCCCAGTAACCAATTCCCCCTTATGGCACCTCCACCGTATTAAGTATCTCACTAATAATTTCTTCTGTGGTTATGTTTTCTGCTTCTGCTTCATAAGTGAGGCCAATGCGGTGTCTCATCACGTCATGTGCGATGGCTCTGACATCCTCGGGAATCACATAGCCGCGGCGACGGATGAAAGCGAAGGCTTTGGCTGCCAGCGCCAGGTTGATACTAGCTCGGGGTGATGCGCCGTACTGGATGAGTGGCTCAAAGTTTTTAAGTTTGTATTCGGCCGGGTAACGTGAGGAAAACACGATATCGGTGATATAGTTTTCTATTTTTTCATCCAGGTAAACCTGCCGTACGATGTCACGAGCCTTGATGATGTCTTCCGGTTTAAGGATTTTGCTTGTTTCGGGGAAATTGCCGGTGATGTTCTGGCGCAGGATACGCTTTTCTTCTTCTTTATTCGGGTAACCGATCACGACTTTAAGCATAAAACGGTCGACCTGTGCTTCGGGCAGGGGATAGGTACCTTCCTGTTCAATGGGGTTTTGAGTAGCCAGAACCAGGAAGGGTTCTTCAAGCGGGTAGGTTTGGTCTCCGATGGTGACCTGTCTTTCCTGCATGGCTTCCAGAAGGGCACTCTGTACCTTAGCCGGGGAGCGGTTTATTTCATCTGCCAGGATGAAGTTTGCGAAGATTGGTCCCCGGCGCACAATAAATTCTTCTTTTTTCTGGCTGTAGATCAGCGTTCCGATAAGGTCGGCCGGTAACAGGTCGGGTGTGAACTGGATCCGGCTGAAACGTGCATCAATGGTGTTTGCCAGCGACTTGATCGCAAGGGTCTTTGCCAGTCCGGGTACCCCTTCCAGCAATATATGCCCGTTTGAAAGCATCCCGATCATCAGCCTTTCCACCATTTGTTTCTGCCCAACGATGACCTTGTGCATCTCCATGTTGATTATGTCAACAAATGCACTCTCCTTTTCGATGCGTTCGTTCAGTTGTTTAATATCAGTTTCCATCATTTTATTTCGGATGTTTAAATTCTGATGGCAAATATAACTCAGGAAATCCTTAATTATCATGCCTTTTCTGTTAAAATATGTTAAAGGCCCTGTTAAGGAATGTTAATGGCTTTTCAGGAAATTATTTTAGTTCTTCCCTGATGTTCAGAAGATCCTGTTTGATTTTCTTCAAGGATTTGAGTATTTCAAAATCAGCCTGGATTTTTTGCGGATGGTTTTTCATGTATTTACGTGCACCCTCAAGAGTATATCCCCTTTCTTTCACCAGGTGGTAAATGAGATGGAAATTTTCCATATCCTGTTGCGTGAACAGTCGGTTTCCTTTTTTATTCTTTTTGGGTTTGAGGATATCGAATTCTTTCTCCCAGAAGCGAATAAGGGAAGTATTCAATCCGAAAACAGCCGCTACTTCACCAATTGTGTAATAAAGTTTATCAGGTTGTATTTCGTTGCTGGAATGGGATTCAGGCATAAGCAGTCAATTATGACAGAACCTGGGTATCACGGGAAGCCATTTCAATGATTTTCTCGAATTCTTCCGGGGTAAAATCGTTGTAGAAGTAATTCACCGGATCGATCTTTTTGTTATCGTATATGACTTCATAATGAACATGTGGGGCTTTTGAAAGTCCTGTATTGCCTACATATCCTATTATTTCTCCTCTTTTTACCTTTTGACCTTGTTTTGCAGTTATGGTTTTCATATGACCGTAAAGGGTTTCATAGCCATAGCCATGGTCGATCATGCAGGTTTTACCGTAACCGCCGTTTCTGCCGACAAATTTGACTGTTCCGTCGCCGGTAGCATATATAGGTGTTCCTGAAGGAGCGGTAATATCGATACCCCAATGCATTCTCCGGTATTTCAGGATGGGATGGAAGCGCATTCCATAGCCTGAAACAATGTGCCCTTTGTTTTTTTCGACAGGTACAATGGCAGGGATGCAAGCCATCATATCTGCTTTATTGCGTGCGAAGTTGTAAACCTCATCGAACGATTTCGACTGGACAGCCATTTGTGCCTTGAGTCGGTCAAGCTTTTTCGCTGTTTCTATGATGATCTCGGAGTTTGGGTATCCATCAAGTCTGGCGTACATATCAACACCTCCAACACCTCCGAAACGCATTTCCTGGGGAATGGGTTCAGCCTCAAAGATCACACGGTAGATGTTGTCGTCTCTATCCTGAAGTTCCTGAGCCCAGCGTTGCATCTGGTCAAGCTTGTCGTTCATTACTTCAAACTGGAACCTGTATTGTTCAATTTCGCGCTTAAGCATTTTTTCTTTAGGCGAATCAAAAAATGTAAAAGCCAGGGCGATTATAACAACAGAAAATGCAGTACCTGTTAACAGGTACCCCAGGAGTTTAAGTATTACAGATTTGGTGGTTCGGCTAACTTTTTCGTACGTTAAAGATTTGGGGTTAAATCGATAGTGTACCTTTGCCATACAATCCCACGGGTGTTTAATTCAACAATTTATTAACGAACGAAGTAAGCAAAGATACATTATTAGACTAAATTTGCAAGGTTTTTTAAAATCTTTTTCACTGTTTTATTGAAAATTTGTAATAATTATGATGAAATCCGCAGAGATCAGGCAGGCATTCCTTGATTTTTTCAGGAATAAAGGGCATGAAATTGTTCCATCTGCGCCTATGGTGGTTAAGAATGATCCTACATTGATGTTTACCAATGCAGGGATGAATCAGTTCAAGGATATTTTTCTTGGGAACTCTCCGGTTAAGCATCCCAGAATAGCCGACACGCAGAAATGCCTTCGTGTGTCGGGCAAGCACAATGACCTGGAGGAGGTAGGTCACGACACCTATCATCATACGATGTTCGAAATGTTGGGGAACTGGTCGTTTGGCGATTATTTCAAAGAAGAGGCCATTGCCTGGGCATGGGAGTTGCTGACCGGTGTATTGGGTATTGACCGTGACCGTTTGTATGTTACTGTTTTCGGAGGTGATGAGGAGGATGGGCTTCCTGCTGACAATGAGGCACACCGGTGCTGGAGCAGGATTGTTCCTGAAAACCGTATTTTATACGGATCGCGCAAGGATAATTTTTGGGAAATGGGCGATACGGGTCCATGCGGACCTTGTTCCGAGATCCATGCTGACATGAGAACGGGAGAGGAGAGGCAAATGTTAGATGGGGCCGAACTGGTAAATAAAGACCACCCTGAAGTTATTGAAATATGGAATCTGGTTTTCATTGAGTTCAACCGCAAGGCTGATGGCAAGCTGGTTCAGCTTCCTGCAAAGCATATCGACACAGGAATGGGATTTGAAAGGTTATGCCGTGTTTTGCAGGGTAAGCAAAGCAATTACGATACGGATATTTTCCAGCCAATCATTTGTAAGACAGAAGAGTTAACCGGTAAAAAATACGGTCAATCGGATGATATTGACGTTGCCATGCGGGTAGTTGCCGATCACCTGAGGGCAGTATCTTTTGCCATTGCAGATGGCCAGTTACCCTCGAATGCCGGGGCAGGCTATGTGATCCGGCGTATCCTCAGAAGGGCAGTTCGCTATGGTTACACATTCCTGGATCAGCAGGAGCCTTTCATTGCAGCTCTGGTACCTGTGCTGGTCAGCGAGATGGGTCATGTATTTCCTGAGCTAAGCCGTCAGCAGGATTTGATAGTGCGCGTTATCACAGAGGAGGAGCAATCTTTTCAGAGAACCCTTTCTCAGGGTATACGCCGTTTTGATTCCTATGTCAATGATCATAAGGGAAGTAACGTTATTGAAGGAAGCTTTGCTTTTGAATTGTTTGATACCTATGGGTTTCCTGTTGACCTTACACAACTGATGGCCCGGGAGCTTGGATGGACTGTCGACATGGAAGGTTTCAATAAGGGATTAAAAGCGCAACAGGAAAGGTCGAGGCAAGCTGCCTCACGGGAAGCCGGTGACTGGATAGTAGTTGATGAGAGTGGTGGCTCCACCGAGTTTGTTGGTTATGATCAGACGGAGGCCGAGGTAAAGATTTTACGTTACCGGGCTGTGGAAAGCAAGAAGAAAACGATATGGGAGATTGTGCTTGATCGCACCCCATTTTATGCGGAGTCTGGCGGACAGGTCGGCGATACCGGGACCTTGGGCAGGGAAGGAGAAAGCATACGCATCATTGATACTGTGAAAGAAAACGATCTGATCGTTCACCAGGCGGAAAAGGAACCCAGGGACGCTCACGCAGTTTATAAAGCCACTGTAAATACTGAGCTTCGCAGGGACACGGAAAACAATCACTCAGCCACCCACCTGCTGCATCATGCGTTACGGAAGGTTCTCGGAACGCATGTAGAACAGAAAGGCTCCCTGGTGGATGCCGAGCATCTTCGTTTCGACTTTTCGCATTACCAGAAAATGTCAGATGAGGAGATTGAAAAGGTTGAGATGATGGTAAACCGCGCCATCCGACTAAATAGCGTACTGAATGAACATAGGTCGGTACCCATGAAGGAAGCAAAGTCGATGGGTGCACTTGCCTTTTTCGGGGAAAAATACGGGGAGCAGGTGAGGGTGATCCGCTTTGGTGATTCGGTGGAGCTTTGCGGAGGTACTCATGTTGCGGCTACCGGACAAATAGTTTTTTTCAAGATTATTTCCGAAGGTGCCATTGCTGCCGGAGTCAGGAGAATTGAAGCTATCACGGGCAGAAAAGCGGAAGAATACATCCTGGAGCAGGAAAGGATTATGAAGGAACTACGGGGGATATTCAAAAGCAACCGCGATATTGTGAAAGGCATACAGAATTTAATGCAGGAAAACGATATCCTGCAAAAGGAGATTCTGAAGATGAAAAAAGAAAAGGCCGCCGGACTTACCGGAGAGCTGGAGAATGAATTGGAAGTGCACGGTCGTTTCCGGCTTTTGGTTCGTGAACTGGATGCCGGAGCTGAAGTGGTCAAAGACCTTGTGTTCGGGCTAACGAAGAAGTTCAGCGACGTGATTGCGGTTATAGCCTATAAAGAAAATAACAAAGCCTTTATAACCGTCGGGATTTCCGGTGATATTGCAGGGAAAGACAGACTTGATGCAGGAATGATCATACGGCAGATTGCTCCCGACATTCAGGGAGGTGGAGGAGGGCAACCTCATTATGCTACTGCAGGAGGGAAGAATCCTGAAGGGCTTTCCAAAGCCTTGCAACACGCACGTTCCATTATCCTGGAAAACAGGTAGGACTTAATGCCCCACCTCACATTTCCTTACATTTTTTTTCGGAAAGCTTGCAACTATGCAGGATATTTGTTTATCTTTAGCAAAGATTTCAAAAAGCCTTGTCTGATAAATTCTTATACGAATGATTCAGGATAATTTGCGATACAGCTTTCAGGCCTTTCTTGAAAATATTCCGGTATTGTATGTATCCGTGGGTAACAAAGGGGAGGTGATAGGGGCAAACAAGCTATTTTATCAGAATCTGGGATTTGAAGAAGGTTCCCTGAATGGTGTTTCGTTGGAAGATATCATGGAAACCGAAACTGCCGGTGATTTTCGTAACATTTTAAATGATTGTAAAAGTGAAGGACTTCTGCATGTATGGAAGTTTCTTGATCACCGGAAGCAAAGCAGGCCGTTTTATCGCAGCATTATTCGCAGTGCGGAAGGCAGTGGTTGTTATATGCATTGCATGCTGAAAGAAGCTGGAGTCAGGGAAGGAAAGTCATCGACTTTACGAAAGGAAGTTTTTCTGAGAATGATACCGGAAATAATTTTCCGGCTTGACAAAAAGGGGAGGTATCTTGATTATCATACGCTTAATGAAGATTTTCTTGCGGTTCCTCCCGAGAAATTCATTGGAAAAACGATTTATGAGATCGGGCTGGATAAATCCCTTTCCCGTAATGCCGGTAAATTAATCAAAAAGGCGTTGGAGGAAAAGCATGTTCAGGAATTTACCTACACCTTACGCAAGGATGGGCAGGATGAGCATTCTTTCGAAGCCATGGTTATTCCTCTTGATACGGAAGAGGTTCTTTTTATTGTAAATGATATTACTGAAAGAGTGAGAGCTGAAAATGTTATCAAATATTCGGAGCAGCAGTTTGGTGAGCTGTACGACAATATACCCGTAGGTATATACAAAACTACGCCGGGCGGTAAGGTCATGATGGCCAACAATACGTTTTATGAAATACTGGGTTTGGATAATTCCAGTGAAATCAAAGCGCTTGACCTGAATGTTATTTTAGCTTCATTGGGTTATGACCGGTCGCGATTCATTAAGGAAGTGGAGCAGAAGGGAAGTTTGCAGGGATATGAAGATAAAATTACTGCTTTGGACGGAAAGCAGCGTTATTTGCGTGAAAATGCCCGTGCAGTAAGGGATTCTGACGGGCAGACGATCTATTATGAAGGTACGGTTGTAGATATTACCGCTTTACGGAAAACGCAGCGCGAATTGCGTCAGGCAGAAATTGAGAAATCCGCCATTCTCAACAGTATGCAGGAATGGTTTGTTTTTTGCGACACGAACCTTACCATACAATGGGTAAGTTCTACAGCAGCCAATAGTATTGGGATAAACGCAACAGAGCTTACAGGTAACCATTATGATGAGATATGGCAAGGGACTGAGTGGAAATGTGAGCCGTGCCCGGTACGTGCCGTGCTGGATACCGGTGTTCCTCAAAAAGGAGAGGTTCGTACCCGTGACGGCAGGATATGGATACTCAGCGGTTATCCTGTTCTTGACGATGACGGTAATATTATTGGGGTTACTGAATTTGGACAGGAAGTCACCGTGCAGCGTAAATACGAAGAGGAGCTGAAAAAAGCCAAGGAAATGGCAGAAAAGGCAAACCGGTTCAAGAGTGAGTTCCTTTCGAATATCTCCCATGAGATACGTACACCATTGAATGTTATTATTGGCTTCACAGATCTCCTGGATGGCAGTCTTACAGACCCAACTTTCAAGGATTATCTTGATTCAATCAAGGCTTCCAGTAATAGCATTGTGAGGTTGGTTGATGACATCCTGGATATTTCCCGCATCGAAGCCGGTAAATTCAACCTGCAGTATAAATCCGTGAACATATACAAGATGGTTAAAGATCTTAAGCAGATGTTCATGGAAAAAGTCGTCAGGAAGCAACTTGAATTTCTTATCAGGGTAGAAAAGTCTATTCCTAAGATGCTGATCCTGGATGAAGTAAGGGTAAAACAAATCATCACGAATCTATTGAGCAATGCTATCAAGTATACCGACCATGGGCAGGTGAGGCTTGATATATATATTACAGGAAAGAATATGGTTCTCGGCAGTGAAGAGATAGATCTTTGCATTAAGGTTGAGGATACCGGTATAGGTATCCCGGAGGAGGAGTACAATAATATTTTCGAGCCTTTTATGCAGGTTCAAAAAAACAGGTCCAAGCGCAAAGGTTACGGACTTGGGCTTGCAATAACCAAACGCCTGATTGAGTTGATGGATGGAAGTATCCAGGTGGAGAGCTCGGTGGGGCATGGTTCTGTATTTACTGTTTCCTTACCTCAGGTCATGGTTCAGAATTATACACTCAGTTACAGCTCCAGCAGTGACATTCCAAAGGATGTATATCAGGGAAAAACGATATTGGTTGTCGATGATTCGGATTTCAACCGCCGCCTGGTTAAAGAGAATCTTGAGAATTTGGGAGTTAAGATACTGGAAGCGGAAGACGGTCAGCAAGCCATCCTGATGGCAAAGCAACACAGGCCGGATCTTATTTTAATGGACATTCTCATGCCGCGCATGGATGGTTTTGAGGCAACCCGGATTATGCGCGGAAATCCGGAGTTATTCGAGATTCCGATTGTAGCACTTACCGCCCTGGCAATGAAAGAGGATGTTGAAAAGATCGAGGGTTTTGGTTTTAATGATTACCTTTTGAAACCGTTTCACATCACCGATCTTCTCGACAAAATAGGTCCATTGATTGTCAAGGGTACAGAGGAGATGGATAATAACGATGATGATATCGAACATACCATTACTGTATCTGTAGACCAGAAAAAATTGAAGCAGGCACTGGGGCACCTTCAGAATGAGCTTACCGGGGAATACAATGAACTGTTACTTTTAAGGGAATTTGCCTCAATAAAAAGGTTTGCTGAGAAACTTCTGAGTGTGGGTGCTTCTTCCGGCATCGCCGAGATAACGGAATATGGTGAAGACCTTTTCAATTACTCAAAGGACTATGATGTGGAGAATATAAATATTATCCTGGAAGCATTTCCAAGACTTATTGATAAACTGATTTCACTGAAGGTTTAAGCATATGAGTACGCTGATTGATAAGGGAAGAAACATTCTGATTGTAGATGACGAGCCGGCCAACATTCAACTTTTGGGAAAGATCCTGGAAAAGTCAAAGTATTCGGTAACCTATGTCCTTGATGGGCATTCGGCCCTGGAAGTTATCAATAACAAGGAGTTTGATTTAATTTTACTTGATGTGATGCTTCCTGATATTGATGGTTTCGAGGTTTGCCGGTTGTTGAGAGATAATCCCAGGGCGGCTGATATTCCTGTGATTTTTATAACTGCCCGAACCGAGATTGAAAATGTGATCAAAGGTTTCAGGATGGGAGGAGTTGATTATGTTACCAAGCCATTTAATGAGATAGAGCTGACGGCCAGGATCCGCACTCATATGTCGTTAAGGGTTCAGTATGAAGTGATCAAAAGAGAGGTTGAAATGCTGGAAAAGCTTAAGCAGGAGAAGACGACCAGCCGGGATCTATCCTTAAAGCTCATTGAAGAGGCGGTAAGGTTGCTGAGGCAAATTGACCACAAAACGGCGGGGAGGTTTTCCGGGGAGATCAGCAGCATTATCAAGGTAATGGCCGAAATAGGGAAAATCAATGTAGAGGACGGACAGTCTCCGGGAGCCGTATCTGATGATGAAAGTTACAGGAAGAAGTTATACAGGGAGTATCCCGGACTAACCCCAAATGAAATAAGGCTTTGCAGTCATTTAAAAGCAGGACTTACCACCCGGGAGATATCCAGGTTGACCAAACAAAGTACACGAGCTCTGGAGACTGCGCGCTCCCGCCTCAGGAAGAAGTTAAAGCTGGGTAAGGATGAAAACCTTGTTCATTTCCTTACCCAGATATAGTTGTTTCTAGCGGATAAACTTAAATCCTTTTCCAAGATATTGAGCGGCATTGCCAAGGCTTTCCTCTATTCTGAGGAGTTGATTGTACTTGGCGATCCTGTCGGAGCGGCTGGACGATCCGGTTTTGATCAATCCTGTGTTCAAAGCAACTGCAAGATCTGCGATGGTAGTATCTTCCGTTTCCCCTGAGCGGTGGCTGATAACGGAAGTGTATGCATTGCGTGTTGCCAGGTTCACTGCGTTGATGGTTTCGGTGAGGGTTCCAATCTGGTTGACCTTGATCAGGATAGAGTTGGCAATCTGTTCGTTGATGCCGCGTTGCAGACGCTCCACATTGGTAACAAAGAGATCGTCGCCAACAAGTTGTATTTTTTGCCCCAGGGCTTGTGTCATAATCTTCCAGCCTTCCCAATCATCTTCTGCCATACCGTCTTCGATGGAAAGAATGGGGTATTTTTTCACCCAGTCTGCCCAGAAATCAACCATTTCTTTTGGTGTTAGCTTATCTCCTGTTGACCATTTGAGGTGGTAAACATTTTCTTCAGGAATAAAATACTCGGATGAAGCGGGATCAAGAGCTATATAAATATCTTCTCCCGGCTTATAACCGGCTTTTTCAATAGCTTCAAGCACGACTTTAATGGCATCTTCGTTAGAGGCGAGATTAGGAGCAAAACCACCTTCATCTCCAACATTGGTGGAATGGCCTTTATCTTTCAGGACCTTTTTAAGATTGTGGAATACTTCGGCACCCATGCGGATTGCTTCACTGAAATTGGGTGCGCCAACGGGCATGATCATAAATTCCTGGAAGTCGATACTATTATCGGCGTGAGATCCGCCATTGAGGATGTTCATCATGGGAATGGGAAGCATGGTTGCATTCACACCACCGAGATATCGGAAGAGGAATTGTCCGGTTTCCTGGGCTCCTGCATGTGCCACGGCCAGGGAGACACCAAGGATGGCGTTGGCGCCGAGGTTTCCTTTGTTGGGTGAACCATCGAGTTCAATCATACGTTTGTCGATCTCTACCTGGTCGGTAACATAGTAACCCTGCAATTCCTCGTTAAGAGTCTTATTTACATTTTCCACGGCCTTGAGTACACCTTTACCAAGGTAAGTGCCTTTATCGTTATCGCGAAGTTCAACGGCTTCATGAACACCGGTGGAAGCGCCTGAAGGAACGGCTGCACGGCCGACAATGCCGCTGTCGGTGTATACATCGGTCTCTATGGTAGGATTTCCTCTCGAATCGAGGATTTGCCTTGCATGTATTCTGATGATTGATCCCATAATACTATAGATTTAAATTTTTAAGGTTGAAACAATGAAAGGGATAAAGTTATTAAAAACCCTATCCCTTTCAGTTAAGTATTTGTGAAATTTAACTTTCTTTGGTTGTATCGTTCGGTTCAGCAGATGGTTCTTCCTGGTTTTCTGCAACCGTTGTGCTGTCGGTTTCGGCTTCGGGTGCATCCGTCTTTTCGGCTACCGGTTCTTCGCTGGGTGCAGTTTCAACGGGTTTTTCTGCAGGAGTTGTTTTGGCAGCAGCCTCGGTTTTTGTGCCGGCGCCGCGGCGGCTTCTTCTGCTCTTTTTCGCTTTTGTGTCCTTGGTTCCCAGGAGGTTTTCGTTATAATCTACCAGCTCGATCAGACACATCTCAGCGTTATCACCCTGGCGGGGTCCGGTTTTCAGGATACGGGTATAACCGCCCGGTCTCTCGCTGATTTTCGGGGAAATTTCCCGGAAGAGCTCGTTTACGGCTTCTTTATCCTGAAGGTAACTAAAGACCACCCTCCTCGAATGCGTAGTGTCATCCTTGGATTTGGTGAGCAGGGGCTCTACATAAACCCTGAGGGCCTTTGCTTTGGCCAGGGTTGTCGTGATCCTTTTATGTTTGATCAGCGATGCCGCCATATTGGACAGCATGGCTTTACGGTGCGAATGGGTTCTGCCTAGATGATTGATTTTATTACCGTGTCTCATTTCCGTTATTCCTTATCAAGTTTATACTTTGATATATTCATTCCAAATTCGAGTCCTTTGGTTTTTACCAGTTCTTCAAGTTCGGTAAGTGATTTCTTTCCAAAATTCCTGAATTTGAGAAGGTCGTTTTTGTTGTATTGTACCAGGTCGCCCAGGCTTTCCACGTCGGCTGCCTTGAGACAGTTCAGAGCGCGGACGGAGAGGTCGAGGTCGACAAGCTTGGTTTTCAGGAGCTGGCGAATATGTAATGAACTTTCGTCAAATTCTTCCGTAACTGTTTTCTCCTCCGAGTCGAGTGTGATTTTTTCGTCGGAGAACATCAGGAAATGCTGTATCAGGATTTTTGCAGCTTCCTTCAAAGCATCTTTGGGATGAATAGACCCATCGGTGCTGATCTCAAGGATGAGCTTTTCGAAGTCGGTTTTCTGCTCCACACGCCAATTTTCGATAGAATACTTAACATTCACGATTGGAGTGTGGATAGAATCGATCGAGATGGTGTCGATGGATGCATTAAGAGATTTGTTTTCCTCTGCCGGTACATAACCTCTGCCTTTGTTGATGGTCAGTTCCAAAGCCATCCTTACAGAAGGATCCATATGGCAGATCACTTCATCGGGATTGATAACCTGGAAGACAGAGAGGAATTTGTTGATATCCCCTGCTTTAAAGGCATCCTGGTCACCGATCACAACATGCACTTTCTCACTGGTTTCGGTCTCGATCTGCCTTTTAAAGCGGATCTTTTTCAGGTTAAGGATGATTTCGGATACATCTTCAACAACCCCCTTGATGGTGGAGAATTCCTGGACAACCCCTTCGATTTTCATGGAAGTGATGGCATAGCCTTCGAGGGATGAAAGGAGTATTCTCCGGAGGGCATTTCCAATGGTAACCCCAAAGCCAGGTTCAAGCGGACGGAATTCAAAGATGCCTTTGAAATCGTCGGCTTCGTTCATAATCACTTTTTCAGGTTTCTGAAACGCTAATGTTGCCATAAAGAGCTCTTTATTTTGATGACCAAATCCTTGTTAAACAACTTATTACTTGGAGTACAACTCAACGATAAGTTGTTCTTTAATATTTTCCGGGATATCTTCCCTGGAAGGGTATTGCAGGAATTTACCTGCGAGGTTTTCCTCATCCCATTCGAGCCAGGGCAGCCTGTTGCCTTTTCCTGCGAGTGAATTGGAAACAACTTCAAGGGATTTGGATTTTTCCCTTACGCCAACCACTTCACCCGGTTTCACGAAATAGGAGGGTATGTTAACCACATTGCCGTTTACCAGTATATGCCGGTGTGAAACGAGCTGTCTGGCAGCCTGCCTCGACGGAGCGATACCAAGGCGGAAAACGATGTTGTCTAGCCTTGATTCGCAGAGTTGGAGCAGGATTTCACCGGTTACCCCTTTTCTTCTGGCAGCTTCATGGAAAGTATTTCTGAATTGTCTTTCCAGGATGCCGTAAGTATACTTGGCCTTTTGTTTTTCCATCAACTGGATGCCGTATTCCGACTCCTTTCTTCTTCTTTTATTCGGGCCATGCATACCCGGGGGATAATTTTTCTTTTCGAGGGATTTATCTGCGCCGAAAATGGGTTCACGGAATTTGCGGGCTATCTTCGATTTCGGTCCTCTGTATCTTGCCATAATGTTTACTTATATTGAATAATTATAACCTATACGATTAAACACGCCTTCTTTTTGGCGGGCGGCAGCCATTGTGGGGAAGCGGGGTAATATCAACAATTTCCATAACTTCGATTCCGGCACTGTGAATGGTGCGGATGGCAGATTCTCTGCCGGCTCCGGGGCCTTTCACGTATACTTTGACCTTGCGAAGGCCCTGGTCGTGTGCTACTTTGGATGCGTCTTCCGCTGCCATCTGTGCTGCATAGGGTGTGTTCTTCTTCGATCCTTTGAATCCCATCTTCCCTGACGACGACCAGGAAATCACCTGACCGGAACTGTTTGTGAGTGAAATAATGATGTTGTTGAAAGAAGCACTGATAAATGCTTTTCCAACCGGTTCAACCTTAACGACTCTTTTTTTCGTCGATCTTGTGGATTTTGCCATAATATATTTATATTACTACTCGGATAATCAATTTATTAACCTTTAGGCGCCTTTTTCTTATTGGCAACTGTTTTTTTCCTTCCTTTACGGGTTCTTGCATTGTTTTTGGTACTCTGACCACGCAAAGGCAAACCGGAACGATGACGGATTCCGCGATAGCAACCGATATCCATCAGACGTTTGATGTTCATCTGTACTTCCGACCTGAGGGCTCCTTCCACCTTAAACTTATCATTGATCACAAGGCGGATGCTTGCCTGTTCCTCGTCGGTCCAGTCCTGAACCTTTTTATTCCAATCTACACCGGCTTCCGTAAGGATTTTCTGGGCATTGCTGCGCCCGATGCCGAAAATGTACGTGAGGCCAATTTCGCCTCTTTTATTCTTTGGTAAATCTATACCTGCAATTCTAGCCATAGATGTTATAATTTATCTGTGATATTATCCCTGTCTTTGTTTGTACTTCGGATTTTTCTTGTTTATAACGAACAGCTTGCCTTTCCTGCGAACGATCTTGCAATCCGGAGTTCTTTTTTTAACTGATGCTCTGACTTTCATCGTTATTTGTTTTTCTATTTATACCTGTATGTAATTCTTCCCTTAGTCAAATCGTAGGGTGACATTTCAAGTTTTACTTTATCACCTGGCAAAATCTTGATATAGTGCATCCTCATTTTTCCTGAAATATGGGCCGTAATGATATGGCCATTTTCCAGTTCAACGCGGAACATCGCGTTGCCCAATGATTCGATTACCGTCCCGTCTTGTTCTATCGACTTTTGTTTTGCCATGTATTATTGTTTGTTGATGACCTCTTCAATATAACTGAATGTACTCAGTATCTCCGCTTTACCTTTTCTGATGACCACGTCGTGTTCGAAGTGAGCCGAAGGCATCCTGTCTGCAGTTCTTATCGTCCAACCGTCGGGTTCCTGAACTACGTAGCGGGTTCCTAAATTTATCATGGGTTCGATGGCAAGAACCATCCCTTCCCGGAGTTTTACTCCGCTTCCCTGACGGCCGTAGTTAGGCACTTCCGGTTTTTCGTGAAGGTTGCTTCCCAGTCCGTGCCCTACCAGATCTCTTACTACGGAGTATCCGAAGGATTCCACGAAAGATTGTATGGCATGGCCGATATCCCCGATCCGTTTTCCGTCAACTGCCATTTCGATACCCCTGTAAAGGGATGCCAAGGTTCTGTCGAGCAACAAACGGATATCTTCAGATACATTCCCGATAGCAAAGCTGTAAGCCGAATCTCCGTAAAACCCGTTTTTCAGCACACCGCAATCAATAGAGACCAGGTCGCCGTCTATCAATTCTCTTTCCGAAGGGAACCCGTGAACGATCTGTTCATTGATGCTGATGCACAGAGTAAACGGAAATCCGTTATATCCCTTGAATCCCGGTACCGCTCCATTATCCCGGATAAACTCCTCGGCTCTCCGGTCGAGGTCTATGGTGCGTACACCGGGTTTCAGCATCTTAGCCACTTCACCCAATGTTTTTCCAACAAGCAAAGAACTTTCTCTTAATAGTTCTATTTCGTCTTCAGTCTTACAATAACTCATCGAACACAATCTTACATGCCCAGCGACGACCTTCCCTTGATCCTTCCGGATTTGGTAAGACCATCGTAATGTCTCATCAGGAGGTGGCTTTCAATTTGTTGTAAGGTGTCAAGCACCACCCCAACAAGGATCAGCAGGGACGTTCCCCCGTAAAACTGGGCAAATTGCTGGCTGACTCCCACCTGACCAACCAATGCCGGCATGATGGCCACAAATCCCAGGAACATAGAACCGGGAAGAGTGATCTTTGACATTACGTTGTCGATAAAGTCAGCAGTTCTTTTACCGGGTTTGACCCCCGGGATAAACCCTCCGTTTTTCTTCATGTCTTCCGCCATTTGATTTGGATTGACAGTGATGGCCGTATAGAAATACGTAAACATCACGATCATCAGGAAGAAAACGAAGTTATACCAGAATCCGTTAATATTCGTAAAAGCAGCGGCGAATCCCGAAAGGGCTTCCGACTGTGCAAATCCTGCGATGGTTATCGGAAGGAACATAATTGCCTGTGCGAAGATGATAGGCATAACACCGGCTGCATTAACCTTGAGCGGGATATATTGCCTTACGCCTCCATATTGTTTGTTTCCCACGATGCGTTTGGCGTATTGAACCGGTATCCTCCGGGTACCCTGAACAAGGAGTATGGTAAGCAGGATGACGAATATCAGGATAGCAATCTCAATTACGAAATAAACCAGTCCTCCACCCTGTTCTTCCATTCTGGAAATAAACTCACTAAACAGAGCAAAGGGCAGACGAGCGATGATACCGATCATAATGATCAGGGAGATACCGTTTCCAATACCTTTATCGGTGATTCTTTCGCCAAGCCACATGATGAACATGGTTCCGGAGATCAGGATAATGGTTGACGACAGCCAGAAGAATGCGGAAGGCGGCGAACCGTCGAAAGGCATAATGGCTGTCATGGTACCGTCGGGATTCCTCAATTGGCCAACGAGGTTGGTAATATAGGCAGGCGCCTGGAATCCGGTGATTAGTATGGTCAGATACCGAGTGATCTGGTTGATTTTTTTTCTGCCGCTTTCACCTTCTTTCTGCAATTTCTGGAAGTAGGGGATGGCCATACCCAGAAGCTGGACAACGATGGAGGCGGAGATATAGGGCATAATCCCCAGGGCAAAGATAGATGCGTTGGAGAAGGCTCCTCCTGAGAACATGTTTAACAAGCCGAGAAGACCGTCGCTGGTTTGCTGCCTTAAATTAGCGAGCATCCCGGGGTCAACACCGGGAAGCACCACATAGGATCCAAGGCGGTAAATCAGGATGATTCCCAAAGTATAGAGTATCCTTTTCCTGAGGTCTTCAATCTTGTAAATGTTTCGTATTGTCTGGATTAATCTTTTCATTAAACCTTAAATTTTTGATGCAATACCTCCTTTAGCTTCGATTTCGCTTTTTGCCTTTTCGGTAAAGGCATGGGCTTTCACTTCCAGTTTCCCTTTCAGTTCTCCTCTACCCAGGATTTTGATAAGGTCGTTTTTGGAAGCAAGTCCGTTACTAACCAGTGTTCCGGGGTCGATGACCGAAAGGTTAAGTTTCTCTGCGAGGCTTTGCAGTGTATCGATGTTAATTCCGCGGTATTCGATCCGGTTGAAATTTTTAAAACCGAATTTGGGTACCCGGCGATAGAGGGGCATCTGACCGCCTTCAAAGCCGCGTTTCTTCGAATAACCGGAACGGGATCCGGCGCCTTTATGGCCGCGTGTGGATGTACCGCCGCGGCCGGATCCTTGTCCGCGACCTATCCTTTTATTTTTTCCGGTTGAATTCGGAGCTGGTTTAAGATTACTTAAATCCATGATATTAAAATATTATCAGTTTCTTATTTAATTTCTTCAATTTCCAAAAGGTGTCTTACCTTCTCAATCATTCCTTCGATCTGGGGAGTAAGTGTTACTTCAATAGTTTGATTGAGTTTTCTGAAGCCAAGGGCTTCCAGGGTTTTTTTCTGCCTGGCGGGCCTTTTAATGGCACTTCTTACTTGTTTGATCCTGAGTTTCTTCATGATTCTGAGCATTGTTAACCGTTAAAGACCTTATCCATGCTGATGCCTCTGAGCTGGGAGACCGTATAAGGGTCTTTCATGCGTGTGAGGGCGTCGATGGTTGCTTTCACTACGCTATGCGGGTTGGAAGAACCTTTCGATTTGGCAAGCACATCCTTGATGCCAACGCTTTCCATAACGGCGCGCATGGCACCACCAGCGATAACTCCGGTACCCGGTGCAGCAGGTTGAATATATACTCTGGCTCCACTGTATTTGCCTGTCGATTCGTGTGGGATGGTACCTTTAAGTACCGGTACCTTCACGAGATTCTTCTTGGCATCGTCGATACCTTTGGCAATGGCAGAGGTTACTTCTTTGGCTTTACCAAGACCATGACCAACAATACCATTCTCATTGCCCACCACTACTATGGCGGAAAAACTGAAAGTACGCCCGCCTTTGGTGACCTTGGTAACACGTTTGATGCTGACCAGGCGGTCTTTAAATTCAATTTCGCTTGATTTTACTCTTTTTACGTTTGCGCTTGACATATTCAATTAGAATTTTAATCCGCCTTGTCTTGCGGCTTCTGCTAATGATTTAACCCTTCCGTGATACAGGTATCCGTTCCTGTCGAAGACCACTGATTCGATCCCTGCTTCCCTGGCTTTTTCCGCGATCAGTTGTCCGACCAGTTTTGCCTGTTCAATTTTGTTGCCTTCTTTTTCCACAATCCCCTTTTCTTTAGACGATGCGGAAACTAAGGTTTTTCCGTCAAGATCATCGATGAGTTGAACGTAAATCTGCTTATTACTGCGGAATACGCTCATCCTTGGCCTTTCTGTTGTGCCATGAATCGATTTGCGGATCCTCATTTTGATCCTGATCCTTCTGAATTCTTTTCTGTCCTTTATCTTCTTCATCCCTGTAGGATTTAATTTCGTTTAACGATATTACTGAGCAGCAGCCTTACCTGCTTTTTTCCTGACTTCTTCACCCTGGAATCGGATTCCTTTGCCTTTATAAGGTTCGGGTTTCCTGAGGGAACGTATCTTGGCGGCTACCTGTCCCAGCAGTTGCTTGTCATACGATGTCAATGTAATGGTTGGGTTTTTCCCTCTTTCGGTGAGTGTTTCCACCTTAACTTCCGGAGGAAGCTGGAAGAAAACGTTGTGTGAAAAACCAAGCGACATTTCCAGGAGTTGACCTGTTGCCTGTGCTTTATATCCCACACCTACTATCTCCTGAACGATTTTAAAGCCTTCTGATACACCCTTGATCATATTGGCCAACAATGCACGGTAAAGGCCATGCATAGCCTTGTGGTCTTTTTCTTCGGAAGGCCTTTCCAGGGTAAGAATTCCGTTATCAACGACTAATTTGATGTCGGGATGTACTGCCTGTTGCAGTTCTCCGAGTTTTCCCTTGACGGTAACAATGTTTTCTTTTGAGATTTTGATCTCAACGTCCTGGGGGATGGTGATCGGTAGTTTTCCTATACGTGACATTTTCCTGATCCCTTCTTTTTAACTAACGTAACATAAAATTTCACCGCCTACATTGTTCTTCCTGGCTTCCTTATCGGTTATCACACCCTGGGAAGAGGAGATAATGGCAATACCGAGACCGTTCAAGACTCTGGGCAATTTATCGGCATTGACATATTTTCTGAGGCCGGGTTTGCTGATCCGTTCAAGTCTGCTGATAGCAGGTTGTTTGGTTACGGGATGGTATTTCAGGGCGATTTTTATGGTTCCCTGAACCCCGTCATCCTCGAACTTATAGTTCAGGATATACCCTTTCTCGAACAATATTTTCGTGATATCTTTTTTAATATTTGATGCAGGAATTTCCACTACTCTGTGGCCGGCCATCATGGCATTCCTGATTCTGGTCAAATAATCTGAAATTGGGTCTGTGATCATTTCCTTATGCTTAAAATTTACCAGCTAGCTTTTTTAACACCGGGAATGAGGCCCTGAAGCGCCATTTCCCTGAAGTTGATACGTGAGATACCGAATTTTCTCATATAACCTTTCGGTCTGCCCGTTAATTTGCAACGGTTATGTAAACGAATGGGAGAAGCATTTTTCGGCAGTTTTTGCAGCCCGATATAGTCACCCTGAGCTTTGAGTTCAGCTCTTTTGGCGGCGTACCTGGCAACCAGTTTAGCCCTTTTCACTTCCCTTGCCTTCATTGATTCCTTAGCCATGTTCTATCTTTTTTGATTTTTAAACGGTAATCCAAATTCTCTGAGGAGGGCAAAAGCTTCCTTGTCGTTTTTAGCGGATGTTGTAAAAGTGATATTCATCCCATTGATCTTTCCGATCTTGTCGATATCGATTTCGGGGAAAATGATCTGTTCCGATACTCCGAAGGAATAATTGCCATGGCCGTCGAATCCTTTATCATTAATACCCCTGAAATCCCTGATCCTGGGTATTGCTACTGACACCAGGCGGTCGAGGAATTCGTACATCCTGTCACCCCGGAGAGTAACCCGCACACCTATCGGCATGCCTTTTCTAACCTTGAAGTTGGATATGTCTTTCCTTGATTTTGTAGGTACGGCTAGTTGACCTGCAATGATCGACATTTCCTCTGCACCGGTATCGATGAGTTTCTTGTCGGCAGTAGCCTGACCCAAACCCTGGTTGAGGGAGATTTTCTGCAGTCTCGGGACCTGCATAACGTTCTTGAAGTTGAATTCTTTCATCAACGCGGGAACGATCTCCTCCTTATACTTCGTTTTAAGTCTTGGAATGTATGCCATTACTTTATAACCTCCCCTGATTTAATAGAGATGCGTACGTTTTTTTCTGATTTTTCATCCTTGCTGCGCCGGATGCGTGTGGCATTGCCTTTGCTGTCGACGAGCAGCAGGTTTGAGAGATGGATGGGCGCTTCTTTGCGGATGATACCACCTTTGGGGTTATCCTTGTTCGGACGGGTATGCTTGGCAACCATATTGATGCCTTCCACGATGGCTCTTTCTTTTTCAGGATCCAGAACCAGCACTCTACCCTGCTGGCCTTTGGAATCGCCTGCAATGACCATCACATTGTCGCCTTTTTTGATATGTAATTTCCTTGCCATGTTACTTGTTTATTCAATCATTAAAGCACTTCAGGTGCCAATGAAACGATCTTCATATATTTTTTATCCCTTAATTCTCTGGCAACCGGCCCGAAGATACGAGTTCCGATCATTTCTCCGGTATTATTCAGCAGAACGCAGGCATTGTCGTCGAAACGGATGTAGGAACCGTCGTTGCGACGGATTTCCTTTTTGGTTCTTACGATAACGGCCTTGATAACTGTGCCTTTCTTAATGTTGCCGGAGGGTAAGGCATTCTTTACGGTGACAACGATCTTGTCGCCGATGGTGGCATAACGCTTGGCAGTACCGCCCAGTACCCGGATGCACAATACTTCTTTGGCACCGCTGTTATCAGCCACCGATAATCTTGATTCCTGCTGTATCATAATTACTTCGCTCTTTCAATGATTTCAACTAATCTCCAACATTTGTTCTTGCTCAGCGGACGGGTTTCCATGATTTTTACCGTATCTCCGATATTACAATCGTTTTTTTCGTCATGAGCAACGAACCTGGAAGTTTTTTTCACGATCTTACCGTAGATCGGGTGCTTCACCTGGCGCATGATCTCAACAACAATGGATTTTTCCATTTTATTGCTGGTTACAACACCAACGCGTTCTTTTCTGAGATTCCTTTCCATGTATTCTTAATCTAATTATTGGCTTCTTTTTCTCTTTTTCTGAGTTCGGTCATCATCCGGGCAATGGTCCTTCTGTATTCCTTTATTTTATTAGGATTTTCGAGAGGAGAAACGGCATGGTTCAGCTTCAGCCTGACCAGTTGTTTTCTTTCCTCATCCAGTCTTTCTTTGAGTTCTTCCGTACCGAGCTCTCTGATAACTTCCATTTTCATATAGGGTAAAATTTTTATTCAACGTAATCGCGTCTGACAATTAATTTTGTTTTGATCGGGAGCTTTTGTGCGGCAAGACGTAAGGCTTCCTTTGCAATTTCCATGGGAACGCCTTCGGCTTCGAACATTATTCTGCCGGGGGTTACCCTTGCCACAAAATACTCGGGTGCGCCCTTACCTTTACCCATACGGACTTCCGCAGGTTTTTTGGTAACCGGTTTATCAGGAAAAATGCGAATCCAGATCTGACCTTCACGTTTCATATGACGTGTAACGGCCTGACGGGCAGCTTCTATCTGGCGGCCTGTGATCCAGGCAGATTCCAGCGCTTTG
>JAHJRE010000144.1 GCA_018831055.1 Bacteroidota bacterium | reverse complement strand
TTCACAACAAAATTATGAATTCTCACCTCATCCCTCATAAAAATGATATAAAAATCTGATATGCAAAGATATGCATGTCGGTTACCCAATCATAATCACTTATTTACCTTAATTTTACATTTAATTTAGAATTGTTATAAATTTTAGAATTTTTACAGCGTGCTTTTTAACGGCTATGTTTATCTTTATGCCAGTAAAGACAAACCAGGATGAAATTTGATGAGATCAGCAGGATACTATCACTAAAAACCGTTGGAATTGCCGGCTGTGGTGGCCTTGGATCCAATTGTGCTGTGGCTTTGGCCCGGTGTGGACTGGGTAACCTTATCATTGCCGATTATGATATTGTTGATGAAAGCAATCTGAACCGGCAATATTTTTTCCGTGAACATCTTGGCCAGAAGAAGGTATTGGCATTGAAAGAGGTGATCTCCAGGATTAACCCTTCCTGCCGGATTGAAACCCATGATATTCGCCTGAAGCCCATCGATATTCTACGCTTATTTTCTTCCTGTGATATTATTGTAGAGGCTTTCGATGATCCCGTGGAAAAGATGATGCTCATTGAGACTTGGCTGGTTGAATATCCCGATAAACCTGTTGTCTCTGCATCCGGACTGGCGGGTTTTGGTCACATCGACGATCTCAGAGTGGAGAAGCACGGAAAGCTATTCGTCTGCGGTGATCAGATTGCTGAAGCCTCGGAGGATAATCCGCCGCTTGCACCCAGGGTAAATATTGTAGCCAACATGCAGGCGGATACCGTTCTGGAATTATTGGTTAAACCTATGAAATCATGAAAATAACGCTGAATAGCAGGCCTGAAGAAATCGACCGGGATTCAATGACCCTGGAAGAGCTTATTCAATGGAAGAATTTTACTTTTAAGATGCTGGTGACCAAAGTGAACGATAAGCTTATAAAAAGAGAAGATCGCAGGCACACCATCATTCACGACGGGGACAATGTGAGCATCCTGCATCTAATCAGCGGAGGTTGATATTAATCGACTCTTGATTCAAGCCATCCAAGTGCATCGGCAACGATAAAGGTACTTCCACCGATAAAAATTAAATCATCAGGATTTGCGGATTGCAAAGCGGATTCTATGGCGTCTTTTACACTATCATATCGTTGTCCTTTCAATCCTATCCCATTGGCTTGCTCTTTTAATATTCCGGCATCCATGCCTCTGGGGATATCCGCTTTGCAGAAATAATAAACGGCATCTTTTGGCAATAACTTTAATACAGGGCCGGCATCTTTATCGTTAACACTCCCGAAAACCATATGAAGTTTTTTGCAGGATGTGTTTTGTATCATTCTGACAATCTCCCGGATACCATCTTCATTATGGCCCACATCGCAGATCATCAAAGGCTTTCTCCGGATAATTTGCCATCTGCCCCGAATCCCGGTGTTTTTAACAACATTGGCAATGCCTTTTATTATGGTATCCTCGTTAATACGATGCCCCAGTTTACTTAGGATCTCAAGTGCCTGAATAACCGTTACTATATTCTTATTTTGATATTCTCCGGTCAGCGGGCAGTTTAATGAAATCTCCTTCTGTTTTGCATCATTAAGAGGTTTGATTTTCCAGGAAATAGTGGACGGATGTATTGCTCCTGCCTGATGAATTTCCTGGATAGCATAGTTACTGTCGGCAAAGAATATAGGGGCTCTTTCCTGTTCAGCGCGGCTGATAAACACCTCGCCCGATGCTGTGGCTGTTTCACCAATAATTACAGGGATACCGGGTTTGATGATCCCGGCTTTTTCAAAGGCAATCTTTTCTATGGTATTTCCCAGGAACTGGGTGTGATCCAGTCCAATGTTTGTTATGACAGATAATTCAGGAATTACCACATTAGTGGAATCCAGCCGTCCTCCCATTCCGGTTTCTAAAACAACTATATCTGTTTTTTCGTCTGCAAAATACCGGAAGGCCATCACGGCAGTGAGCTCAAAAAAGGAAGGGGAGATGGCTTCAAAATCCATCCTGAATTTTTCGATGAACGCAACCACGTAATTTTCCGGTATCATATTTCCGTTGATGCGTATACGTTCTCTGAAATCAGTGAGATGGGGGGATGTAAACAATCCCGTTTTATATCCGGCTTCCTGGAATACAGAAGCCAGCATATGGGATACAGAGCCCTTGCCATTTGTGCCGGCAATATGTATACTTTTTATGCTTTTTTCAGGATTACCTGTAAGTTTACACAGGGCAATAGTATTGTTGAGATCAGCCTTGTAAGCTGCCGGGCCTATCCGTTGGAACATCGGAAGGCGGGTATACATATAATCCAGTGTTTCCTTGTAATTCATCCGGCAAAGGTAGGATGACTTCGCTTTCAGCTTTAATTAAGCCGAATAAAATTATAGGTAATGGTACCCTTTTGGTTATCGGGAGCATTGGGATCGGGTTCAAAAAGGGAGCGAAGGGCTGCTTCTTCGGCCAGTCTGCGTAAACGTGTATCCAGGATGGTTGTGCCTTTTCCGCCCGCCAGGGCTTTAACTACCTTTCCTTCCCGGTTCACCCAAATATCTACAACCACCTTACCTTGTTCCTGGCTTTGGTAAGAAGGCTTCGGCAGATGTCTCGAACCACGGCCACCCAGGCTGAACGACACTCCGTTACCGGCTCCTCCCTGCCCATCGTAATTGCTTGAACCCGGATCTCCGTTGGGTTTGCCCTGATCGCCGGGCTGGCCTGTCACTCCTTCGTTGCTGCCTGTTCCGGTATTGGTTTTTCCGGTGAACATTGCTCTCGGATCAACTTTCTGTTCCGGCTCACTGGGCTCTTCCACAGGTGTTTCCTGCTGCTCAACAGGTTTTTCTTCAACCACTTC
>JAHJRE010000143.1 GCA_018831055.1 Bacteroidota bacterium | reverse complement strand
ATAGTAAATACAGAATACAGAATACAGAATTGCCAAAATCCTTTCCTTCCGCCCCTCTAATCGCAGACAACCACCTTCTTTCTCCCCAAAACCACCTTCCCTTCTTTCAGCACCACAAAATACACCCCGGGTGTGTAGTCGGAAACATCGATGCGTATCTGCGATTGCCCGGAAGGGATTTTTACCGATTCAATAAGTCTTCCCCAGATATCGTATAAATAAATTGATCCACCTTCGCTCGATCCTCCGCCATAGGCTTTGGTCGACGATGGAAAGCTTCGGTGGATGAGGCAATTAATTTCTTCGCTGGCCGGGTTCGGAAATATAAATAAGTCATCTTTATTTTTTATACCAGGTATTCTTTTTATCCCTACTGTTGGGTCACAGCCAGGCGTATCGCAGCCGACACTATCCAGTTTTAATATCCATATATCCTGAGTTCCTGTATCTGGCATTATCGGATAAATGTACCCCCCCAGCATATAACCATGATCATTAGTATTCACAATATCATAAAAATAGTTTTCACTATCTTTTCCTTTAATTATGTAATATTGACGATACCAAAGACTATCACCATCATTATCAATTTTAAAAACCCATCCAGACACTTCCGGGTATTCATGCGTATAGTTAAAACCTATTGAAATCAATGTTTCATTATAAGAATTTTTTATATTTTGTAGAAATTTTCTAATGGAACTCACTCCATATTTGTTATTCCATATTATTGTTCCATAATTATTGATTTTTAAAACATTTATTCGACTATATGCTTTATCGATAGAAAACATTGAATCAGCATAACAAGTAGCTATAGTAATATTCCCATCCTGAGAGATATTAACGGTTGGATAGTAATCCATATACGGTCCACCGAGATTCTTTGTCCATTCCGTATTGCCAAGGCTGTCCGTTTTATAAATTATCGGATCAGCAGTGATGGATTGCCCGGGAATATACCGGTAGTTACCCAAAACATAGCCTCCATCACTTGCCCTGACCACGCTTCTGCCTTCATTTATGCCGCCATTGCTAAACCTCCTTGTCCAAAGCATCTTCCCTTCTTTATCAATCTTTGACAGGATGGCCTTACTGTTATCACCAAAATAATATTCAATTCCGGATACGATCATCGAACTGTCGGGACAGATATTAAGCTGGAGAAATGTAATGGATGTATCCAAAGGCATTATTTTATCGCCATATTCATTTATCCAAATCACATCCCAATTTGAGTCGAATTTGATCAGCAGGCCTTTATGGTAGAACAGATCATTTGAAATACATCCTTTGCTTCCTGCATAGAAATACGTTGAATCTGCCCGCATTTTGGTTGAACCCGGGTATCCGCAATAATAATCACCAGTTTCGCTCTTTACTATTTTTGTCCACACTTCATTCCCTTGAAGATCTATTTTAAGTAACCCTATCTGATGCCAATAGAAATCAACGGTGTCTCCTGTTATTCCAACAATGACATATCCGTCATTTTGCGGCAGAATTGAATGAGTAGTATTCCAGGTAGGTGGATGATAAAATGACAGGCGTTTACTGAAATAATCCTGGGCAGGCAGTATAAAGACGCTAATTAAAACAAAATAAGCAAGTAAAATATTTTTTATTTGTTTACTCATTCACTTGAAGTTTTATCTTGTGATCAATATTTTGTGGGATTCTATTATTTTATTGTTGGTACTGAATCGAAACAAATAAATGCCCGGCATCAGGTTTCTGGTATCAATAATGGAGTATCTTGTATCTGCAAGAGCTATTGTATTTAAATACTCTCCCATACCAATGAATATTTCTAAAATTGCATCATCAACATTTTCTTTACTCTCAATAATAACATAGTATTTTGAAGGATTCGGATAAATTTTATAAAATGAATTGTTTTCATTGATGTTAAAATCTTGATTGTTGTTTGTTGATTCATTGCTTTTCAGCCCTGTTTGCGGTAGAATATATGGTTCATAATAGGTTAGGGTATCAAAAAAACTCAATATATTCCTTGAATAGGCACCAACAACTCCTTCTGAATTATTTGTAATATAATATAATTGGGCTTTTTCTATGGAATCTAACTGGTATAAATTCCCATTTCTTTCGCATAATCCTAACATAATATCAAAATATTCGCCTGTCAACTGATGTTCAAACACTTGATCATTGTTCATTAAAAACTCGACTGGAATATTATTGAGTGTTAACATCGCATTTGCAGTATCCCATTGAGATAAGTATTCAAAAGCTAGCCTGTATTTGCTATTAATATCAGACTCGCCGGATAACAATAAAATGATACTATCCATTGAAGAGTTTATATGGATGGTATCGCTTTTGTAATACCTGATCATCTGGTTAAATGTAAAACTGCAAAGGCTTTTATAGAAAGAGTATGATGACTCAAGGGCTTCTTTCTCGCCAATTATAAAAAGTCCCTGATTGATTTGATCGAGCATATCTCCAGATAACTTCAAAGACCGGTTATCAACAGCATCCATGACTTTTCTTGATTTAGCGGATTGTGGATTAGCCGTAAGAATTTCAGTAATCATAACCGAAGGAAGAACATCCTCTTTGTCCACAGCACTAATCATAACAGTATCTGATAAATATGGAGATTTAGTTAACAATTCATTTCGAATTTCAAGGACCTCCGGTGGTATACTATTTTGTACTTCTTCCGATAATTCATCAGTATTTCCACCGTCCACTAAAATGTTTAATAAATTATCTATGGAATCTGCTTTCTGTTCATAATATATCTTTTGCATAGCCAGATTTTGCATATCTATTGTAGAATTAAGATTTGATGGGCAGTTAGTATTTTTATCATATTCAGCATTATAACCGGAAGGAAGTGGTGTTATATTGTAATAATATTGCGGTACAATTCTAATTGTCTGAGGCCCTGAATGATGATAATACTGAATTGGTGCACAATCATTATAATAATCCGAAAATTCATTTCCGATTGCTGGATTATAGGCATAACTAAAAATATTGCTTGCTGGTGCAAGAGGATAGTTATTTACACTACCTTGATCTTCTCTTATTCCATAATCTTCACTATTTAACCAGCAGGTTGTAACAGCAAAGTCATAAATATTTTTCATATTATCATTACAAAGAATTTGTAAACCTTTTTCACCATCTGAACTCTTATTTAGGTTTTGGGCGAGTATTCCTATGTAAAGCTGGGCAAAATAATTATTGTAGATTTGATTATCATTTGTCCCTGAATTGTTTACGACAATACCGATGCTCATCTCGCTTTCAAGGTAATCCATTCCCCAATGTGTATAAAACATATTTTCTTCAACTTGAAATCCTGTGCATTGATCTAAATATATGCCTCCAAATATATCATATGAATGATCGTTAGTGTCTACTTTTCTTATATTAAATGTATTACTGATAATTACCTGATCATCTATACCACTCATATATATTCCTGTACGATTATTAGTAAAAATTGAAGTATCGATGTGTATGTAATCATTTGGTCTGTTTGCCAAAGCATAAATTCCATAATCTAAATTCAGAAATTCGCATTGGTCGGTTTCAATACAAGGTTGCTGGCTGGGATTAATACAATAATCTGATATAAAGAAGTCAGAATTATAACTATATATTCCGATACCTTCAATATACTCATATGGACATGCTGCCATATTACTTATATTCGCGAAGGTACATCCTTTGAAATTAATTCCGTGAACATCGTTTAAAATAACATGTGATTCAACATCACAATTGAATCCGGTTGAGGCAAACTGAACATTTCTGAAATAACTTAAATTTGGTACCAGCTCTTCAGTAACCGGATTGAAATTATTATAGGGATAAAAATATACATCAACTACGTTATCTTTAAAAAAGGCATCCTTTGCCTGAACAATACCTCCTGAGTTCGAATATGAATGTTCTCCTTGTGCATACCTGATTGTTTCAATTGCAATTTCTGCTAATTCTATGCTTCCATTATTGATTATTTTAACAAAGCCCTGGTTTAAGCTTGGATATTGGCTTTGACTATAATTTCCCCAAACATCAATTCCTGGCCAAAATTGATTACAGGCTTTTGTTAGTAATCCTCCATCTATAATTAACCTGCCTCCTTGTTCTACGATAAGGTTTGCATTGGCACCGAATCCATAGTTACCTTTAATTGTTAGTTCAGCACCATTAATAATATAAACATCACCAAGTTTTATTTTCCAATCGTCATCCCAAAGAACAGGACCAGAGATATATTCAGGATAACTTGTTTGATCGCAATCAGTAAAAACTATAGCAAAGGTATAATCGGGAATATCTATTTCATCAACCGAAATAGTAACATAACATTCTACAGGACTACTTTCCTGACCACAAAAATGGATTGTAAAGGTTTCAAAGTCCTCCATGCCTATATTCATGGGAGGTAATGAAAGTTTTGAGAAGTTATTGGCATTTGGTCCTGAAAAACTAATGTCCGGAATTGGAGGCCATGTCCCTTCCTCTGCTTTAAGGTTTAATTGAGCATTCCCTTTATTTTCTATTCTTATTTCGAAGTTTTGAGCTTGTGGATTGCCAACATTATAAAATGTATAAAAACCGCCATTAGAAACTATTTGATTGTTGCACTTAACCCTCATTAACGGTTTAACAGGCTTTCCATGATAATATTGGTCGTATGGGCCAATTCTTTCATCATTGTCATTGCTATCCTCTTCATCCTCTGTTCCTGAAGCACAATAACAATCATTTTGAAGATCTTCTTCTCTGTCGCATAATCCCCAATTATAATATCCGTCTTTATCCTTATCAACACAAAGTGTTTCATATTCAACCGGACCTGTTGGATACATTTCAATTGGTACTTTAAACGCATAAACCATATTTTCTATATACATATCATTATACGACGGCTCGGGTGAAAGAGCCAATGGCATATTTATATATCCTTGATCCCCATAACCTATGCCATGACTATTTTTGCATATCCAATAAGTCCTGCCGTAATCGTCTGTCTCAAAACCCACCAGTGCCACTACATGTTCGGTAAGTGTTTTAGAATTGCTCCAATTCTCAATGGTAATAATTAATGGTCCATTTTCTATCAGTAAGGATTTTAGATAATCTGACTTAGTAAGGCCAAAATTCGGTGCCGAATTGATATAATAAACTTCTCTACCGGTAGACATTACAGTGATTTTCTCTTCTCCCTGGGGACATTTTGGATCCGGTGTAAAATCTGAACAATCGTTTCCCATCCCGTAGCATCGCGGATCATCATAAGGCCAGCAATCCTCGTCAACAATTCCTGAATTCTCAATATAGGCCAATACCCAGGTTACTTCTTTCCCAAAGTTGGAATTACATTCACAACCAACATATCCTGGATTACTTTCATCATATTGACTGCAATTGAATGCATCTTTTTCAGATAGCCTTATATTATCCCTTGTATCAATATGCTCATTAAAAAACAAATTAATCATGGCTTCAAGTACGGCAACCGTTCCAAAGATCGCACAACTTGCACAACCACCCTGATGTACAACTCCGGTAATCCAACCACTTTGATCATCACTATTATCCCAATATTTAGAATCCATGTGATGAGCATCATGTTTTTCTCTCCAATCAAAACTAAGGACTAAATCTGAACTTTCAACCGGAATGCTATTCTCCTTAATAACATCAATAAACCTACCATTTGCATAGAAATCCAATCCAAGAAGATTATATTTATCTCCAAATGTTGCTTTCTTCTCATAATAATACTGTTTTACAAAAAATGTTGTATCAGCTATCCATTCCCAACCCCGCTCATTAATATATGAGTTCATGTTAAAAATTTTCTCCAGGTCTTTGTTTTTCTTTGATGCATATTGAAGGCTGTCAAGGTTTTCCTGGTAAGTTTCAGAATCAGATATTTAGTATAATTCCAAAGATGCTCCAATTAGATAAATTTTCAAATATTCCGGTAAAAAACCATCCAGGTATGAAGTTTCATCACTTTCTTCGGAAAACGAATAGTGATTCGAAGTAACAATCATGGGATAAGACTCAAACACCATATATTCCAACGAATCCTCGTTTCCAACCACTACTCTTACTATACTGGTTTCGGTATTCAACTGAACGTTTCCGCTGATCTTCAGGCTGTAAAGCGTATCATTCGGCCCAAAAGGATGCAAAACCGCATCAGCGGTAAAGGTGCTGTCAATCACAATGGTTTGGGAGTGTGAATTCATGGAAAGAGCACAAATGATTAATAATGTAATCATTATAATAATTGTAACAGAGGAGGCGATCTGTTTCATGATGATTATTTTGTGATTGTTGATAATTCTATAAAGATATGGAGAGTTTTTTGATAAGTCAAGAGGGAGAAATTGTCGATTCTGTATTCTGTATTCTGTATTTACAATAGGATATACAATTGAGAATTTGCTATTTACAATGCATTGACAATATCAAATCGCATATTGCCAATCCAATTGTAAATACAGAATACAGAATACAGAATTGACAATCCCATTTCCTCCCGATGCTCTTTATCTTTATCTTTGCTCTCTTTAACCATGAAGAAAAGAAGGAATAAACCGGTTATAATAGAAAACCTGGAGATCCTGGATGCCGGATCCGAAGGGAAAGCTGTTGGAAGATTTGAAAACCGGGTGGTTTTTGTCCCTTATGCCGTTCCGGGAGATGTATGCGATATAATGGTGATCAAAAGCAAAAACAACTACATGGAAGGGAGGGTTGATGCGATAAAACATTATTCTGACAAAAGGATGGATCCCCGTTGCATACATTTCGGAGTTTGCGGTGGTTGCAAGTGGCAAAATATGCAGTACCAACACCAGCTTTTTTATAAGCAAAAACAGGTGGAAGACAACCTGCGCCGGATCGGTCACCTGGATCTTCCCAAAATCTCCCCTATCCTTCCTTCGGAAGATATCTTCCACTATCGTAACAAGATGGAGTATACCTTTATGAACCGCAAATGGTTCACCGATCCGGCTGAAATGGATAGTGACAATAACCGCAATGGCCTGGGGTTCCATCTACCCGGTAAATTCGACAAGATACTTGACCTGAAGGAATGTCACCTTCAGGATGATACGGGCAACAGGATCAGGCTTGAGGCCCGTAAATATGCCCTGGAACATAATTTTACCTTTCACGATATCCGCTCTTATGACGGTTTCCTGCGAAACCTCATTATCCGCAACACCACAACCGGCGAATGGATGGTTATTTTGATCACCGGGGAGGACAGGCCCGAAGAGACCTTTGCCTTCCTGGATCATCTTAAAAACAAATTCCCGGAGATCACCTCATTGCAATATGTGGTCAACCCCAAGCATAATCCCGATATCTCCGATCTGGAAGTCAGGCTTTACCACGGCTCTCCCTGGATAACCGAGAAAATGGGGAACCTGGTTTTCAGGATAGGCCCTAAATCATTTTTCCAGACCAACAGTCACCAGGCATTCAGGCTTTACCAGGTTGCCATCGAATTTGCCGGCCTCACAGGAAAGGAAGTTGTTTACGACCTCTACACAGGAACAGGAACCATTGCCACTTTCCTGGCCGGAAAAGCATCCAAAGTGATCGGCATAGAAAACGTGGAGGCTGCTGTGGAGGATGCACGGGTCAATGCGGAAATTAACGGGATCAGCAATGTTTTCTTCTTCGCCGGTGACATCGCTTCCATCCTGGATGATGACTTTACCAATACCCATGGAAAACCCCAGGTGATCATCACCGACCCACCCCGCTCGGGAATGGTTGAAAAAGTAATACGACAAATTCTCGAAATCCAACCCGGAAAAATCGTGTATATCTCCTGTAACCCCGCTACCCAGGCCCGCGACCTGGCAATCCTGTCGGAAAAATACAAAATCACCCGCGTCCAGCCCGTCGATATGTTCCCGCATACACAGCATGTGGAAAATGTGGTGTTGTTAGGGATTAGGGATTAGGGGCTGGGGGCT
>JAHJRE010000142.1 GCA_018831055.1 Bacteroidota bacterium | reverse complement strand
TGTCAGTGCCTGAAATATGTTGACCACTTTTTGACCATCAAAAAGTTAAGAAATGGCAACAACATCATCTTTTAAAAAGCAATTTGACCAAAGGAGACAACGTACTTTTTCAGAATCAATCAGAAAAGAAGTTGTACGCAAAATCGAGAACAACCTATTAACAGTCAGAGAGGTCAGTATTGACTATCAAGTTTCCCGAACATCTGTCTATAATTGGGTGTATAAATACTCATCTTTGTATAAGAAAGGACATCGTCAAATCATTGAGCCAATGAGCAGTTCAAAACAAATTAAAGTATTAAAAGACAAGATTAAGGAACTGGAGCAGATTGTTGGTCAGAAGCAAATAGAACTGGATTTTTTAAACAAACTGATTGAAATAGCAGAAGAGGATCTAGGCATAGACATTAAAAAAAAAACTGGTTCAAAACACAAATCTGGTTCTGGCAAAACCAAGAAAGCTTAAGTTATTCTCTAAACAAGCTTTATCGAGTACTGAATACTTCTCGTCAAGCTTTTCATGGTAAAGTAAACAGGTACATGCATATCCAAGAAAAATATCATCAATTAGAAGTAATAATGAGACAGTTCCGAGAGGATCACCCAGGAATGTCATTGCGAGACGCATATCATGTGATAAATCCAAGTGATATAGGCAGGGACAAGTTTGAGCATTACTTACAAGCACAAGGTTTTGGCGTAGGCAAGAAAAAGTCATATCATAGAACAACAAATTCTAACGGGGTAATCCGCTTTCCCAACCTGATAGAAAATATAGAGTTGACACGTGTCAACCAAGTCTGGGTTAGCGATATAACGTATTATCAAATGGCTGATACCTTTTGCTATTTGACCTTCTTAATGGATTTATACTCCAGAAGGATATTAGGTTACAGCGTAAGTGATTCTTTATTAACAAGCTATACTACAATACCAGCTCTATTAATGGCTTTTAAAACAAGAGGAACTAATACTCATCCAGGATTGATAATCCATTCAGATGGTGGAGGCCAATACTACTGTAAAGAATTTAAAGCCTTGACTAAATCTGCTAAAATGCTCAATAGTATGGGAAAAGCAGCTTATGAAAACCCACATGCTGAAAGAGTAAACGGTATTATCAAAAATAATTATCTGGTATATTATGCCCCAAATAACTATAAGGACTTACTAAAGAAGACAAAAAAAGCTGTAATGATGTATAACCACCAAAAACCGCACTCTGCTTTAAATAAGCTAAGTCCAGTACAATTTGAAAAACTCATTGACAGTAGAGATATTGAAAGCGAGAATAACTCTTCGAGTTATTGCCCGCTTTCAACATCTTATTATCAAAATAAAAAATTAAATTTGATCAGTAAACCTCAAAAAACGGTCAACGTTTTTTAGGCATAGACATGATTTAATTTTTCAAAATCAAATATCAAATATCCTGGGTCAGTTATAAATCAGATATCGTTAATCGTTAATCCCCCACCCACCCCTGGCTTACAGTATACCCTGACAAAATACTCCAAGCTTTTGAAAAAATAACACAAGGGAAAATTCAGGTCTCATCGGAAATTTATATCAGGATATCAATGGCAATGATATTACTAATCTGGATAGCTTGACTGTTTTGAAATCAATTGGGGGTTCTTTAAGGATAGGATTTGCTGATTCTCTACCTTACGGTAATGATAACCTGTCCAGTATAACGGGATTGCAAAATATTCCATCAAATCGGTCAGGAAATAAAAGAATTTAATCAACAAAACGATCACTTCGGATTAAACAAGGTTTCCTGGCAAACAAATGATTTACCGGCAGGCGTTTACTTCTGCAAAGTAACAACAAACGAAAGAATACAAACGAGAAAAATTATAAAACTTTAACCACCCCGCCCCGGTCCTACCCCGGTCACACTTAGCTTGTCGAAGTGAAGGGGGAAGGCTGGAATGGGAGTAAAAACAAAATCATCATGAAAAAATTCTACTTATTGATCGCAGCGCTCCTGGTCATGGGAATGACCTCGATGATACCAACCGAAAAAAATGACGGTCAGCAAACAACATTCCCCGTCATGGAAAATAGTCAACCCATGTTCTACAAGGGCATGATCACCATTAAGGTAAAGGAGGGTATTGGGGATTTAGGTAAACAAAAAGAAAATGTCTCCTTTAACATCCCTTCACTCGATACAAAAGCCGGAAAATACCAGGTGGATCTCCTGGAAAAAAGATTCATTTATAATCCTAAAAAGCTTAAAAGAGGCATGCCCGATCTTTCCAGGATATACAGGATAGAATTTCCCGAAGAATATTCTGTATTAAAGGTTGCAGAAGAGTTCTCCAAAGATCCGAATATCGAATATGCAGAACCTGTACCTGTTAACTATTTTCTTGAAGAGCCCAACGATTCACTGTATAGCCAAATGACTCATCTTCCCCAGATCAAGGCCGATTCTGCCTGGGAAATCCATAAAGGCGAAAATGGTGGGGAGGAAGTGGTCATCGCTATCGTTGACTCCGGTATCGAATGGGACCATGAAGACCTGATTGATAATATCTGGCAAAATTTGGGTGAAGATGCGGACGGCGATGGCCATGTCCTCCAACAGACGCTTTTTGGTGAATGGATCTTCGACCCGGGGGATGAAAATGGTATCGATGATGACGAAAATGGCTATATCGATGACTTTATTGGATGGAACTTCTTTCTATCCAGTAATGATCCCAATCCAATACCCGGCACTTTTATGTGGGATCATGGCACCCTCATGGGAGGATACGCGAGTGCTGCAACAAATAATGAGATCGGTGTTGCAAGCATTAGCTGGAACCTGAAAATATTACCCATACAGGGAGGTTGGGACAATGTCCCGTTGCGCAGTTATGATGCAATCATTTATGCTGCTGAAAACGGTGCGGATGTAATAACGAATAGCTGGGGCAGTTATGGCTTTGCTTCCCAGGCCGAGCGTGAGGCAATAAACTATTCACTGGAGTTAGGCAGTATTATCCTTGGTGGCACAGCTAATAATAATAAGTTTGAAAATATGTATCCCGCCTCCTTTCCGGGGGTTATTGCTGTGGCTGCACTGAACCACCTCGATGAAAAAGCCAGCTATTCCAATTATGGCCCACATGTGAAAATAAGCGCTCCCGGAGGGGACAATCCCTATTATTTATGGTCCACCTCTGTGGATAATAGCTATAACAGTGCATGTGGAACGTCCTGTGCCACACCCATTGTGGCAAGCCTGATGGGCCTGGTCAAATCATATCATCCCGACTGGTCTTCTGACCAGGTGATCACGCAGGTACTCGGAACAGCCGATAACATCGATGCCATCAATCCGGAGTACGAGAACCTGCTGGGTGCTGGCCGGATCAACGCATACAGGGCACTTACCGATGTCGCGGAAATTGTCCAGGAAATTACCCTTGATCTCTATCATTTAACCTTCCAGGATACGGATGGAAATGATATCCTGGAACCCGGTGATACGGTTAGCCTGGATATCATGCTAAGGAATTACAATTATGGAGTGGGTGCTGAGGATGCAACCTTCACGCTTATATCCGAAGATCCGGACATAAGCATCCTGAATGCCGAATGCACCCGGGATATTCCTGCCGATGATTATTTTACGCTGGAAAATGTCTTTCAATTTATCGTACTGGATGCAGATTCCACCCACTACGCTAATTTTCAGCTCATTACCACAACAGACGTTGAGATAACCTGGGGGGATACCATCGATTTACACGTTTTGGTCGCACCGCAAGGATTCCTGGTTTACCAGGATAAAGGATCAGGCGTGAACGCCTATAGTGGTGATTTCATCAATGAATTCCTCATTGAGCAGGGGTACCAGGTGTTCTACACTTCACACTTCCCATCATCAC
>JAHJRE010000141.1 GCA_018831055.1 Bacteroidota bacterium | reverse complement strand
TTGCGTACAACTTCTTTTCTGATTGATTCTGAAAAAGTACGTTGTCTCCTTTGGTCAAATTGCTTTTTAAAAGATGATGTTGTTGCCATTTCTTAACTTTTTGATGGTCAAAAAGTGGTCAACATATTTCAGGCACTGACATCAAAACAATCCCCAATCGACAATCCAAAATAAATCGTTATTCGTTATTCTGTAATCTGTTAATCCTTCCTTCGCTTAGCTACGGCAGGCAGGCGTTAATCTTCACCAGCTTCTTTGTAACAACCCCATCACCTGCCTGAAGCCGGACCAAATAAACTCCTTCAGGCAACGCACTCACGTCTAACTCCATCTCATGCACGCCGGCCGGCATCACCTCATTCACCAATCGCCTGATCCACAATCCCGAGATCGTATACAAATCACAAACCGTTAACCGGTAATCGTTAGTCGTTAATCTCAGGCGCACCACGTTTGAGCACGGGTTTGGATAGACATTAATCCCACAGCCTGTAACCAGCAACTCTTCATCACCAACTGGCAGGGAGCCAAACTCATACGCACCCATGTCGATAATTGCTTCGCCATTGCCATCACCATCCCAAACACGCTGGTTGCCGATAAGGTCCCATTCCGGAATGTTGCCAGTCAAAACAGGGTTCCCGGCATCAATGCACGGAGAGCCTTCCGATAAGGCAAAGGGGTGATCACCTGTTCCATCGAACAACGGATCTTCACTCAGGTAAATGCCTGTATGGGTGAAGCTGCCATTGCTGTTGGTATTGACCCACCCATTGATGTTCGACCAGGATGACATAAAATAATTCCAGCTGTTAAAACTTAGAAAAGATACAGCATAGCCATTATTGCCGGATATGATGGAATTTCTCATGACCGCTGCAGCCCCATTGCCCAGGTAAATCCCTCCAGCCCTTCCTCCTGTATTGTTTGTAACTGTGATATTTTCTGCAGTAAACTGGCCTCCATTGCGACAGGCAATACCCCCGCAGTACTGGGCATTATTATCCATAACAAGTACATTCTTTAAAAATGTGCCCTCACCATTCACATCAATACCTGCACCATCCACAGCTGTGTTGTTCCTGACAATTAAATTCTCAATTTCCGAATTGCCTGAACAGAAAAGGCCTGCCCCATAATGTTCATTCCCCCCGGTGATGGTCAGGTTTGAAATTTTGGTGCCTATATCGGAATCAATATGCATAACTCCCGACTGGTCTTCTGCATCCAGGATCACCCCGTGTGTATTTTCTCCACAGATACTGATATAATCTTTTATATAGACAGGCATTTTCTCGCCATTATATGATGGGCCATATATTCCTTCAAGCAATCTGATTGTATGCTGACTTGCTGTATCAGCCCGTATTATAAGTTCAGCAAACCTGATTGTTTTTAGAGGGTCTTCTGCTGTCAGCCCGCTGTTTTCATCATCCCCGCCTGGTGAAACATAGAGGTCGGTCTCGGCCTGCTCTTTTTTGGCATGGAGGATATCGAATTCAATATCACCTTCAGCATGGAATTTGCTTGGATGCAATACTGTAAACGTATCAACGACAACTAAACCATTTGTTTTGATGTCGTTGCCATAATTGGCTTCATTCAGGTAAATATTACACCTGTTCAGGCTATCATAAATTACATTGGTCCAATAATATGCATATATTCCGCCACCATAATAAGCCTTATTATATGAAACTGTTACGCCTTCCATCATGGCGCTGGAACTCTCAAGAAAGATCCCCCCACCGGTATAATCCGCTTTGTTGTTTGAAACCAAGACATTTTTAAGGTTAAGATCTGAATCAATTCCGTAAATTCCGCCTCCTCTTCCTCCCCATGAAGCAACCACTCCACTCATTGAATTATTAGTAATTTTAACATCTTCCATGTTAATGAATGAATCCCAGAAATAAATTCCGCCTCCCTTGTTATCGGTTATTGTAATATCCTCGAAATCAACATTTGAATTAAGGCACTTGACCGCATGGCCAAAGGGTTCTTCAAGGCCTCCGGTTATGGTAATCCCTCTTAAGTTGTTCAGCGATTCGTTTTCTATTATCATAACAACTGACGATCCCTCTGCATCAAGTATTACTCCTGATTCTGATTCACCTATGATGCTTAAATAATTGAGCATATTTATAGGAAAAGGTTCAGCATTTATTGAGGGGCTATATGTGCCGTTAAGCAGATATATGCTGTTTTGATGAAGGCTATCAAGCCTGAGTAACGAAAAAGCATACCTGATGGTTTTCAATGGCTCACCTGATGTTAATCCACTATTGGAGTTATCACCTGCGGGTGATACATAAAGATCAGCATCAACCTGATGAATTTTGCTGTTTTGTATGTTACAGGTAAAGTACTCATAGGGATAGAGATAAAATTTGGTAGGATACAGCACTGAGAATGTGTCTACCATCAGGTTTGTAAACGTACTTGCAAATATGTCTGCTCCAAGACCGCTGCTCGATTTGTTCAGGAAAACATTACAATAATTGATGCTGTCAAGGATCACATTGGCACCATAATCAATATATATTCCACCTCCATTATTGGCTGTATTATGAGCTATTGTTACACTTCTTAATGTAACTATTGAATTTGCACCGCAATAGATACCTCCTCCATTATCAGCGTTACCATGTACGATGTGGACATCAGAAAACTGCGGGTTCCTGCTGTCATCAATGTACATGACCCTGCTCTGATGATTACCGGAGATCACCACCGGCATATCTGTATGCCCTGTAATATTGATATCCTTGTGTATATCGAGTTGTTCCTGAAGCAATATCGTATCACCGGCATTCAGATTAAAATCAATGGTTCCATAGAAGTCGACCTGGTCAATAGCTTCACGCAGTGAACCGGGTCCATTGTCATTTGCATTGGTGACTGTTATGTTTTCATGTAATCCAACAGTAATCAAGTGATGGTCGCTTCTATCGTGGTTCAGATGTACTCCGTTGTCACCTATCATATAATCCAGATAAAATGTACCAGCCTGGTCATCAGTATGGATAACCGGGTATAACATGTAGGGTGTTCCATAGATGCAAGGCATAAGGGTTGTTCCCTCAGCTACCCACCAGTAATAGCCTATTGTCATTGGTGTTATGGAACTCATTGCCTGACTAAGGGAATCAGAATACACAAGCAAACCCATCACGCCATTATTAATATAAGTGATGCTGTCATTAACCGTCCAACCTACCGGCAACCGTATTCCGAAGGTCGGTATAAATGGAAGTCATCCTCCTCCTGGATTCATTACAACACTGACCTCTGCTTCAAATGAGCTGTTGATATCAGCAGAAAAGGGCTGGTTAACAAAATCAAAACGATAGCATGACATGAAAACCAGCAGGATAATCAACACTACGGGTATCTGTTTTTTAAAGAATGTTGTTTTTATTTTCATAAACCTACTTTTTAAAATGAAACCAAATAGTGCATAAATTTCCTATGAAACCTGAATTTTCCCTTGTGTTATTTGTTCAAAAGCTTGGAGTATTTGGTCAGGTTATACTATAAGCCAGGGGCGGGTGGGGGATTAACGGATTGTTAATTATTCCTGCCTTTTACCCCGCCCGGCGATTCCCCAAACTCCTCTTTGAAGACGCGGCTGAACCAGGCAGGATCATTAAATCCCGTCATATAAGCGATCTCTGAGACATTCATCCCGGTTGTTTTTAGCAGCTCTCTTGCTTTCTGCAACCTGACGGAACGGATGAAAACAGCAGTGGATTTTCCCGTCAGAGCCTTGAGCTTTCGATACAACTGTGATTCACTCATCCCTGCCAGGCGTGCAAGCTGCAAAGTCCCGAAACCGGAATTGTCAATGTTGTTTTCAATATTCATGATGGCTTTCCGGATAAAAAGGTCTTCCATGCTTTCTGCCGGCGCAGTTCCCTGCAGAAGGTCTTCTCTCCTGCTGAATTTTTCACGCAGGTTCTTCCTGAGTTCTATCATCTTTTTCATGAGGATCGACAACTCTTTCTTATCGAAAGGCTTCGACAGGTAGGCATCGGCGCCATGCATCAGTCCGGTAAGGCGGTCCTCCCTGGTTGCCTTGGCCGTGAGCAGGATGATGGGAATGTGGCTGGTGCGCTCATCCTGCTTCAGAAATGAACATACTTCAAATCCGTCTTTCTCCGGCATCATGACATCACTGATGATGATATCCGGGATGAGCTTTAAAGCTTTATCAATGCCTTCGCTCCCGTCTTTTGCATAATGGATTTTATAATCCCCTCCCAGGCAAAGCGCAATATAATTTGCAACGTCTTCATTGTCTTCAATGATCAGCGTAAGAGGATATTCCTCTTCCTCCATAGTACCTGGTTCCGGAACCTGGCCATTTGTTTGTTCCAGTGGCAATTTACTTATTTGTTTGTCAATTGATTGCTTATTAATCAGCTCCTCTTTGATCTTTAATGTTTGCCTGGGTGCCTTTTGTGTAATGGGTATTCTGACTGTGAATTCAGATCCTTTCCCTTCCTGGCTTTTAACAGCGACCGTGCCATTCATCAATTCCAGAAGTTCCTTCACCAGTGACAACCCGATGCCCGTCCCTTCATCCTTACGTGTTGCTGAACCATCAACCTGGTAAAAGCGGTTGAAAATATTCGGCAGCTCAGCTTCCGGAATGCCGATGCCGGTATCTGTAATTTTTAATACTAACGCTTCCTGGCTTGACTGACCTGAAGTATTCAGATGGCAAATCACTTTACCGCCCTTTCTTGTAAACTTTATCGCATTTGAGAGCAGGTTGGAAATGATGGTGAATAATTTATCCGGATCGTAATCCATGACCACTTTTTCTCTCTCGTTGTAAAAAACCAGTTTTATCCCCTTCGATTCAGCATAGGATTGATAAGACTCGGTAATATATTGCAAATAAGGAACGACGTCTGCCTGGATGGGGTTCAGCTCAAGCATGCCATTTTCAAGCTTGGATAGTTCGAGCATCTGGTTTACAAGGTGCAGGAGGCTATCCGCATTTCTTTTGATCATATCCAGGAATTTTTCCAGATAAGATTGCTCGTTCGGTCTGAGGCTTGACTTGATTTCTTCTGTCATTCCCGTTATGACCGTGAGGGGAGTACGAAATTCATGGGTGATATTTGTATAAAGCCGGCTTTTAATTTCATCCATCTCTTTTAAACGGCTGGCCTCGCGTTTAACCAACTGCCTGTTGAGCTGAAAGCGGTATAATCCGAAGAGAGAACCTGTGAACGCTAAAAAATACAACCCATACGCCCACCATGTTTTCCACCAGGGAGGATGAATGGTTATGCTCAAAGCAACTGGCTTTTCAGACCACAACCCATATCCGCTCTGTGCCTTGATCCGGAAATTATAATTCCCCGGGGCAAGATTTGAATAGGATGCAAAACGTCTTGGCGAAAGGATCCAGGTTCTGTCAACACCCTTCAGTTGGTGGTAAAAAACTGCCTCACTACCAGCGATGAGAGAAATGGCAGAGTATTCCAAGGTCAGGAAATTCTGCCTGTAAGTGAGGTCAACTTGATTTTTATAAAGGAGCGCCGTATCCGTTGCCAGTTCTTTTTCAAATATTTTAAACTGGGTAATATATGGAACCGGGGATTCCCTGTTGCCTACCATGCTGTCAGGATGGAAAAACCCAAGCCCCCTGCGGTATCCGATTACCATGCGCCCATCGCTAAGTTTTTCAAGGCTTCCAGGATAATATGATTGTCTGTTGGCAAATGTGTCAAACATGATCATGCCATCATGCTGGTTAAAAAGAGCAGTATGGCCGGTTGAAGGCTCAAACATTTCCAGACCTGCTTTGGTCAGCATCCATAATCTGCCATTATCATCAAACCGGATGTTATAAATATCCCTGGTCCGCAGTCCACTTTTGGCCTTTGAACTGGGCCAAACTCCTTTTTCAGGAAAATCAGGATCGATAAAACCAAGACCATTGTGAATATCTCCAGCCCATATAATATTGTCTTTACCCATTGTAAAACTGGATATAAGATAAAATCCTGTGTCATTATTTCCAGACATGAAAAAATTATGGGCCGAATCCTGTTTAATATCATAATAACCGTAACCTCCATATTGCCTGTTATACCAGATCCTGTTATCTTTATCCACAAGCAAGTGGAGGAAATCCGGCACATTACGTTCATCTTCAAAATCTTTTCTCCAGTTTCTTATATTCTCCAGTCTTACTGATTGTGTGTTAAAGCGCTGAATTCCATTGCTTAAACTGCTGGTCCATAATTTACCATTATGATCTTCAACCATTTCTTGCAACCACAGAAAGTTTTGATCATCGGTTAGGACAGGAATGATTCTTTTCCTGTTATCGGAAAGTTTATATAACCCATAGGGGCAAATAATCCAGATTGTTCCATCAGCAGACTGAAAAATTGAATTGACCGTGGCTTCTTTTAACGGACCAACCGGTAAATGTAAATAACTGAACTTATTTCCGGCGGGGTCGAAATAGTGCAAGCCATCGGCACCCTGTTCAGCCATAAAGATCAATCCTGACTTTGGATCTTCAAAAATGTCCCATGTAATGTATGTTTTTCTTTCATCTGAAGGTTTGAAGAAGAAATTGTCAAACTGCTGGCTTTGTTTGTCAAACTTATAAACACCATACCTTGACCCGCACCAGATCTCCTTTTTGTCATATATAAAACTTAGCCATAATGGAAAGTCTTTTCCTGCCGGGTTTTTATAGGATTTAGTGAAAACGATGGTATCTTTTTCCGTATCGTAAATAGTTAATGCCGTGACTGTTGAAAGCCAAATTTCATGATCAGATTTATATTTAATGGGAGGATTTGTTCCATCATAGGCGGTTTTTCGTTCGGGGTCACCACTGGGCCGGAAGTTTTCCAGGAATTTTTCTGTTTTAGTATCAAAGATGACCATCCCGCTAATCCAAGTGCCAAGGTATAATTTCCCGTTAGGGTGTGGCAAAACGCTGCGAAACACGTTTATATTATATTCTATATTCCTGGGAAGATACTCGTAGTAAAATAATGTAAATTTCTCTGTGAACTTATTGAACTTTATCAACCCGGACCTTGTCCCGATCCAAAATACAGAGTCATTTTTTAAGTCCTTGCTCAGAGCTAGCATGGTATTAACTTTAGTTGAGTCAATCAACCGATCGGTGTCATAATTCCCTTTATAATAAAAATTTCTGATGTTGCCGGAATTAGAATTTAACCATGCCAGCCCATTGTCTGTTGTTATCCAGAAAACACCCTCATCGTCTTTTATGAACGCTGAAATACGATTTCCCGGGGTAAACGGGCTGCCCTTTCCTGGGTGGTAATTGCTGAAAATGCCGGATACAGGGTCGTAAATACTAAACCCAAAGCTTGTCCCAATAAGGAGTTTTTTTTGACCATTGTCCCATAATAAGGCTTCATGCTCAATAAAATCATGTGCAAGAGAAGTACTATCTGAATCAACATGATTGAAAACGGTTGCAGTAATCCCATCCCATCGGCATAAACCATTATCCGTTCCGAACCACATAAAACCCTCGTCGTCCCTGGCTATTGCTGTGATATAATTGGAGGGCAGGCCATCGTCCATATCGATCACTGTAGGATTTTTAAACTCAGTTTGGGCAACTGAAAATTCTGATCCAGCGACTATAGTGATGAAAATGATTATAACTATTAATGAAGAAAGTCTCATTGTATACTTCCTCAACCTAAGTTAATTAAAGGTAAGGCATTTTCCCGGATTAATCAAGAAAAAAGTAGAAACTATTCCAGGATTGTAGCGGGAATCCCGATAGTGAATTGATTCGGGATAGGATTCCGGTTAATGGACGCCGCAAATGAAAGGTCATGCCAAACACTAAACGGGCAATCATTTATATTTTCTGATCTCCCCGCTCTTAAGCCGGCTCCAGTAGCTTTTCAGGTCGTGCTTTATTTCCGGCGCCAGGATGAGCAACCCGATGATATTGGGAAACGCCATGCACAGCACCATCATGTCGGAGAAGTCCATGACTGCGTAAAGGTTGGAGGAAGCTCCTATCACGATACAGGAAAGGAACATTAGCCGGTAGATGGTATCGGTGACCATCCTGGTGCCAAAAATTCTTTCACTGAAATTTCCGAATAGATAATCGAAACCTTTCTGGCCATAATATGACCATGAAATGAGCGTGGAAAATGCGAATAATGTTACGGCAATCAGAAGGAGGTATGGGAACCACGAAAATACAGAGGCAAAAGCGGCAGATGTTAGTTGAACGCCTTCAAGGCCGCTGGACCCATCGTGCAGTCCGGTAAAGATGATCACCAGTGCGGTCATTGTACAGATAACTACTGTATCCACAAATGGCTCCAACAGTGCTACGATGCCTTCGCTTACCGGCTCATTCGTTCGTGCCGCTGCATGAGCTATGGAAGCCGAACCTACTCCGGCTTCGTTGGAAAAGGCTCCGCGTTGAAAGCCGAAGATAAGTACGCCTACAAATCCTCCCTTCATGGCCTCAGGGGTAAATGCACCCCGAATGATCAGCATGAAGGCATCATCAGCATATCCAATATTCATGAAGATAATTACTAAGGCTGTTCCAACGTAAAGGATAGCCATAAAGGGAACAAGTCGTGATGTAACTCGGGCTATACTTTTTATTCCTCCGATAATAACCAGTCCTACTAATATTGCCAGTACAATCCCATACCAGAACCCATGGTGTGTTGTAGCAGGAAAAAACGAAGCAAATTGCTGGAAGGCCTGGTTGGATTGCAGCATGTTCCCCCCACCAAAGGAGCCTCCTATCACCAGGATGGCAAAGAGAGCGGCAAGGATGTAACCAGGAATAGCAAGTTTTCTTTTCTTTAACCCATCACGCAAATAATACATGGCGCCGCCGCTGACCCTTCCTCTGGTGTCAATTTTCCTGTATTTTACCCCAAGTGTACACTCTACAAATTTCGATGACATCCCTAAAAAACCTGCCATGATCATCCAGAGGGTGGCACCCGGCCCTCCTATAGAAACCGCCAGGGCAACACCGGCAATATTTCCCAATCCTACCGTTGCCGACAAAGCAGTGGTGAGTGCTTGAAAATGTGATACTTCTCCCCCGGAACCGGGCTTGTCGTAACGCCCCCGGATCAGATTAATGGCATGCCGGAAACCACGTATATTGATGAAACGCATGAAGATAGTGAAGAATAGCCCTCCGAAGATCAACCATACAACGATCAGTTTAAGAGGTGCCTCCACGGCTTTGCCATCTTTATCCTTTACTAATTGCCCTCCGGCATCATATACCTTCGGATCATAAAGCCCGGTGGCGGAAAAGGGATCCCAGAAAAGAACCTTTCCTAAAAGATTGACGAAAGGTGTAAAAACCCTGTCTATCTGCTGACTCAGGGATAATTCCTTAGGATGCAAAGGACTTTGAATGCTATCTGCATTTTCCTGGAAAGCATTGCTGGCTGAAACGGTAACACTCAGAAATATTGTGATGTATGCGACGAACAATACCCGGCGCATGGATTATCTGTTTTTAAGCTTTTTCATTTCGTTGAAGTAGTTACGGGTTTCACTCATAACTATTGGTGACAGGAGAACCATGGCTATCAGGTTTGGAATGGTCATGAAGGTGATCACCATATCTACGAAATGCCATACGATATCTACGCTCCAGATACATCCGAAGAATACAAATAATCCGTAAAGATAGTAGTAGGGTTTAATATATTTTTCTCCCAGGAGATAGTTGACCGCCCGGGTACCGTAATACGACCAGCTGATCACCGTGCTGAAGGCGAAAAGAAGCAGACCTATGGAAACAATATGAGGAGCAAGGTAACCCAGATTGATTTGACTGAGTCCTCTCGACATACCTTCTACTGTCATAGCGACCTCCTTAGCATCGGATTGCCAGGTGCCTGTCAGTATGATCACCAGTGCTGTCAGCGTACAAATAATGAGCGTATCCACCAGGGGTTCGAGGGATGCAACAAGTCCTTCCCTTGCCGGGTACTTGGTTTTAGCTGCTGCATGTGCAATAGGTGCCGAACCCTGGCCGGCTTCATTGGAAAACAACCCTCTGCGTACACCCCAAACCATTGTCATCAGAATGCTTGAACCAACAAAACCGCCTGCTGCCGCCGATCCTGTGAAAGCATCATGAAATATTATTGAAAAGGCCCCGGGAATATGTTCATACATCAGCCCGATGACCGTTACTGCGCTTATGAAATAAAGAATAGCCATGAAGGGAACAAGCTTGGAAGTTACTTCAGCTATCCTTTTTATACCTCCTACAATGACCAGAAGGACCAGACCGGTGATGATGGTTGCTGTAATGTATTTTGAAGTAAGGCTAAATCCAAAAAATTCTATATTTTCAGAAATATTGTAGCTCGAATGCAGAACATTGGTCATGGAATTCGACTGAGCCATATTCCCAGTCCCAAGACTGCATAATATCGTGGCAATAGCAAAGATCACAGCCATAATTTTGGCACCACGCCCCAGTTTTTTACGCAATCCCTGTTCCATATAATACATAGGCCCGCCGGATACCGTTCCGTCGGAGTTGAATATCCTGTATTTATGTGACAGAGTACATTCGGTATATTTCAGGATCATACCCAGGAAACCCGTAACCCACATCCAGAAAACCGATCCCGGACCACCTAAATAGATGGCAAGGGCTACTCCCACAATGTTGCCCGTTCCAACGGTAGCAGATAATGCCGTGGTCAATGCCTTGAAATGGTTCACATCACCTTTGTCTCCGGGAATATCATATTTCCCGGCAACTACACGTATGGAATGCCAGAGACTGGTGATATTCAGAAATTTTAAACGAATGATGAAATAAAGACCGGTAGGGATCAGAAAAAGCAAAACGGCATAGCCGCCAACATACTCATTGTAATCCTGAATTATGTTGTCTATAAATTCAAGAACAGGGTTCATATCGTCAGTTTAGTGTGGTGTCATCGTTGTATCGGTATTTGGTACTATCCTGGTTCAGGAAGGGCAGAAAGGTAAGGTCGTAATCGGTATTGTCCAGCGTGATGTTGCGCTTGTTCATAATCTGCCCGTGCTTGCTCCAACGGTTGGTAAGCACGATAAGAAATGGGTTAGGTTTTTTCATGATAGCAAATTTGGTAAAAATTTTAACACTTTCAAACCCCAGGGGATAAAAATGTTCATAATTTTATCGTCTCATACGATTTTTTCCAAATTAAGATACATGCCTGTACTGTTAAGTATATCATTGGATTTTGATTTCATGCCCTTGTTATGGGTGATGTTGGTAGCGTGGCTGGTACCCGCCGGTTTATCTGCATTGCGGTGGCAGCGCATCCCTGCGGTGATCATTGAGATTATCGCAGGATTTGTGATTGGTAGATTGTTTTTTCAGGGTTTTTCCCAGGAAAGCATGTTGATCCTTGATTATCTGGCATTTTGCGGATTACTTTTTCTGATGTTCCTGAGCGGGCTCGAGATTGATGTGGATATGCTGAAGTTTTCCCTGCGATCTGTTGCTGCAGGCAGTAGTTCTGTTTTTCAAAACCCTTTTATTCTTGGAACCGGATATTACTTCCTTTCCCTGGCTTTTGCCTATGGAGGGTCCGTTGTGTTGGACGAATGGATTGAAATAGGCAATCCATGGTATTTTTCGCTTATCATAACTACAACTTCATTGGGTGTCATACTTCCGGTATTGAAAAATCGCGGAGAGATACAATCCCGATTTGGTCAGCAGATGATCACTACGGCTGCAATATCCGATATTCTTGGCATTCTTTTATTTACAATAACAGCTTTTATACTGAAAAATGGCTGGAAAACAGATATCTTCCTTGTGTTTCTGCTTTTTTTGCTTTTCTGGGTGTTCTATATCGCAGGTAAAAAACTAAAGCTGTTCCTATTCAGCCGTATCACATTTCAGCTTGCCCACGCTGCAACACAGATCAGTGTGCGTGGGACTATGGTTCTGATCCTGGTTTTTGTGGTTGCTGCACAATTCCTGGGTAATGAAGCCATGCTGCTCGGTGCCTTTCTGAGCGGCCTTCTTCTCTCGGTTTTCCTTCATAAGGAAAGGTCTTTGCTGATGATCAAACTTGATGGAATGGGATATGGTTTTTTTATTCCCCTTTTCTTTATCATGGTGGGTGTGAAGTTCGACCCGGAACCCCTTATCGGGCTGACCTGGGTTATGATCCTTGCAATATTCTTGTTGCTGTTTATCGTCTTTGCTGCTAAAATCATTTCATCAGCGATTTGGATAAGAATGTATCGCTTCAGACGATCGCTTGCCGGTGGATTTCTGATGACATCCATGCTTAGCCTTCTCATTGCCGGTGCATCCATCGGGCTTGAACTGGGTATCATCAGCAATACGCTTAACTCCATCCTGATCTTTATGGCTGTAATTACCTGCCTTTTCTCTCCTTTAATGTATAATTTAATTTATCCGGCAAATCCGCTTACCGGAGAAAAAACCGTTATCGTTGGCGGTAGCAGCACAGGAATTCTCCTTGCCCGTCGAATGAAATTGCATAATCGTAGCTATGTGATCATTGAAAACGATGAAAAAAGGCTGATGGATATCCAGAGAAAGGGCTTTGTCGTAATAAACGGAAATGGATTGGACGCAGATGTATACCTGAGAATTGGCCTCAAAGAACAGGATTTTGTGGTGGTGGAAACCGGAAATGACCATCTTAATGTTGAAATATGCAAACTCCTGAGACGTGATCTTCAGCATGAAAGGATCATATCTAAGTCAGGCGACTCTGAAGTGGAACATCTGCTACGATCCCTTGACGTTAAGATTCTCGACGCTACCCGTGTATTGGCCCTGACTATTGAAAACCTGATCCTCAGGCCGGGAAGTTACCAGACTTTGATAGAGTCGTTCGAAAACTATCATATTCAGGATATTTCTGTTACAAATCCCGCGGTCGACGGAATTCAGGTTAAGGATATCCCCTTTCATCTTGATTGTACCCTTGTAATGATCAATCGTGAAAAGGAAAAGTTTATCCCTCATGGTAATTCCTATCTGAAAACCGGAGATATTATTTCAGTTTTTGGTACCGGAGCTTCATTAGAGGATACAAGGCGAAAACTGGGAAGTCAGGCTTAATCTGATGAATGAAGTATTTCTTTCATTTGCCTGATTTGATCCGATGTTCCCAATACAAAAATTTTGGAGCCGGGAATTACCTTCGTGTCGGGTGATGGATTAAGTATGTATTCCCCTGCCGGTGTTTTGTAACCAAGTATATTGGCTCCCGATTTTTTACGGATCCCGATTTCATATATTGTCATGTTTTTTAAGTGATCCGGGAGGTCATCGCAAACAATCTCTTCGAGGTTTGTGGGTGAATCACCATGATACGACAAGCGCTCCAGAAATTCCACAATATCCGGTCGCATCACAAGGATTGCCATATGAGATCCTCCTACTTTCTCCGGTAAAACAACATTGTCAACACCGGCCATACGCAACTTTTTTTCCGATTTCTCATCGCTAGCCCTGCTGATGATCTTTAGCCCGGGATTTAAAGTACGTGCTGTTAATACTACGTACAAATTGTCAGCATCCAAAGGAAGAGTTGTGATTAGTGCCCTGGCTTGCCGGATATTAGCTTTAAGCAGAGTCTCATCCTGGGTGGCATCTCCATCCACAAAAACCAATCCGTTGTTCTGTGTCTGAGCAGCGACAGTCTGGTTGTTTTCTATTACGACAAAAGCCTGCCTGTGAGCCATGAGTTCCCTGGCTGCCATTTGACCGTTGCGGCCATATCCGCAAATTATTACATGTTGATGCATTTTGCTAACTGAAATTTTATTTTTTAACCTTCCCGTAAATAGATAATGCAATTTGCCTTCCACCAGATGGGATGTAAGTATGGAAATGGCATATGCATACGTGCCGAAACTTGATAATATCAGGAACATGGTAAATACCTTTCCCTCTATACTAAGTTTATGGATTTCGCCAAAACCTACGGTGGAAATGGTGATGATAGTCATGTATAAGGCATCCAGGAAAGTATCGCCTTCTATGATGATATAACCGGATATGCCAATCAGAATAATAACCAGCAATATGATTATTGCCAGCCTGATTTTATGTTTTCCTCCAGATGATTCCAATTACCGGTTTTTTTAGCCAAAGGTAAGCATTATCCCGGATAATATGTCAACCAATCAATACTTTGCCAATCATGCAGTCGAGGCATTTTTTCTGATCGCAGTATTTCTTTTTTAAATGAAGCAGTCCCTGCGTTTGATAAGCATTCCCGGCAATAACCCCCAAGCCTTGAAATTTCTTAATAATGTAATTGCTCTCAGCCGGTATTTCTTTCAGGATATCCATGGCGTTCTGCAAGCAGTTCTCAACATTGTAAAGCTTGCTATGTATAATTTTTAAAGGAATAATAACATTGAGAATCAGAGAGTTTATTGCTCCGGTACCCAGGTTTTTACTGCATTTCTTTGAAGCTTGCCCAAATATATAGTGATCCTCCCAATATTTGGATGTATTCACCTCCAATGCAGTATAAAGCTCCCGGAATGAAGATCCTTTGATCATGGTGGGTAAATGTTCACCGTAATTATGTATCAGCATGGCAAATTGGGCTATTCTTACGGTTGGGAAGTTTCTGGGTCGCAGGCGGAGAAAATACCAGAGTTTGCCGTCAATAGGTTTCAGGATGTATTCTTGTTTGAGTTTTTCGTATTCTTTTTTCAGGATTGCTGGGTATTCGCCGGAACAGGATTGGTTTAACAATCCGGATTGGCCGAAAAGCATGGCTTCCAGCGATAAAAGATCCTTATGGTGCCGGATGAGCAGTTTGGGATGAACTGACTTAGCGAGCATTTCAAAAGGCAGATTGTTTACATGGAATCCAAAACCCGTTGCAAGGGTCAGATAAACCGTTTGTAACCAATCATAATTATTCATAACGAAAAGTTTATGAACCCTTTCCGACTTCTCGTGCAATCGTTCAGGGACGAGCTGTGAAAGCCATTTCTGCAGGATATTACTATCCACTGATCCGATAAGGTTGGCACAAGGTATCCACCAACGGCTTCGCAGAAATTCCTGGTATCGTGATAGCATTTTTTCATCCACCTTACCTTTTACTTCAAGAACGGGAACGGGTTCTCCAGGCAGGGTGTATACGTCGCGGTCGTGTTCATATACCAGATGCAGAATGATGTTGTTGTACCTTTCATCATTCTGATGTCCATGCCGGTACCAGTCTGATGACAAAATATGTATCTCCACATTGCCGGCCCAAAGGGTAGAGCCTATCCTCACCCTTGCATTGAAAAAATCAGGACCCGAATCACGGTTGCATTGCCCGGGATCATAAATCCTGACAGGCTCTCCATTGTATGTTTCCAATGGCTCCATAATCAACCTGTTTTTCCATACGTACGATAAAAAATCTTCCGTCATATCCGATGGTTTTTTATCATTAGTTCCCAAAGCCCCGGAATATACCCACCCTATCCTGAAAAATTTTAGAATAAAATAAACCCCACCCCCCCAGCCCCCCAGCCCCCAGCCCCCTGCAACTTGCAACCTGCAACTTGCAACTTGTCCCCAGCCCCCAGCCCCCAGCCTCCAGCCCCCTG